>CALALP010000070.1 GCA_937925515.1 uncultured Lachnoanaerobaculum sp.
AGTAATATTTTTATATTTTATAAAATAAAAAACACTAATGTTGTGTCTAAATTGTGAACTAACTATGAAATTTTGTAGTAAATTTTGCCTATTTTAGCCATTATATGAGACTGATTATCATTTTTGTCTTTATTTTTTTAATCTTTTGTAATATAATAATGTTGTAGATTAAAAAAATAATCAATCTATTTATAATAAAGGAGAACCTTACTTATATGAAAAATACAACATTATTAAAAGTTTTGTCTGCGACTGCAATATTCTCAGCAATTGCGGCAATCGAAGCATATGATCAAGATAACTTTGCTTTTGCAGCAGAAACACCTGTTGTTGCAAGCAATTCGACTGCAGCAACTACTCCAGCTCATAACGCTGAAGAACCAGCTACTGTAGCACAAGATGTTAAAGCTTTAAAAGATGGAGAATATAATATCACTGCTGAGGCTCTTAAATTCTACGAAGAAGGTCGCCCTTCTATGGCTGCAGCTGCAATCGACATTGATAAAACAAAATTAATTGTAAAAAATGGTCAATACTCTGTAAATGTTTCATTCAAATCTATCACATTTGGTGGACTTAATGGTTACTTAGGAAATTTAAAATACTATGACGGTGATAAAACTCATGAAAATCGTAAAGAAATTCAAGATAGCGAGTTTAAAGACTCAACTATAGTTGAGAATTATAGTGCCAGTGAAACTGACAATTTCGTAGATGTCTACAAAAAAGAATTTCCTGGTCGTACTGTTTATCCAAAAACAGTTAACTATAATGTAGATAAAAATAAAATCGATTCAAATAATAAACTAGAAACATATACTGAAGTGTTTGTTCCTGTTATGGCTTCAATTAACGAAACTCTTGGAACTCAAAAAATGATTTTAAAATTTGATTTATCATCTTTAGCTAGAAAAAAAGTAACAGCTAATAACTATGAAGCTGCAACTTACGAAAATCCTAACAAAGACGTTGAATACAAAGGAACTATTAAAAAAGACTTCCCTATCCACGTTCAAGGACATTTAAGAAATGCTAACAACAACGATGAAGAATCATTATACGGTTCTGCGTTAGATAGTTACGTTAAAGTTGAAAAAGTTGGAGATAAATACAAATATACTCTAAGATTCAAAAAAGGTCTTGCTGATGTAGGTGGAGAATTCTATCCATTCGAATTACACAAAGTTGCATATCAAGGTAAAGATATTCCATTAACTACTTTGGCATCAAACGGTAATACTTCAGTAAAAGAAGGATCAATCACTACCGATAAACTATTAGAAAAAATTCAATTAGATGGTACTGCTCCATATCCTAACGGTGCTTTAATGTCACACTTTGTTACATTAAAACTGTACTATGAAACTGCTACTGACTATAAAGAAAGACCTGTAAAATTAGAAGACGTAGTTGCACCTGCTAAACCTAAACCAGTTATTCCTGCACCAACTACGCCAAAAGAAGAACCAAAACCAGCTGAACCTGCTGCAACTACTGAAGCACCAGCTACTGCTGAAGCTCCAAAAACAGAAGCACCTGCTGAAAAACCTGGAGAATCAGGATTTGCTGAAGTGCCTATTGACGAAACAGTTGTAGGACCTTATCAAGTTGCTGCAGTTTACTTCCAAGCAGTAGATATGATTCCTGAAGGAAAACAACCATCAGCTGCTGAATCTGATATGCACTTAGAAGCTGACATTCACTTATTACCTGAAGCAGCTAAGAAATTTGGATTTGGTGATGGAGAAGATATTTGGCCTGCTTACTTAACAGTAAACTACAAAGTTATGTCTGAAGATGGAAAAACTGAATTAACATCTGGTACATTTATGCCAATGAATGCTGATGATGGTGCTCACTATGGAATAAATGTTAAAAAAGGTTTAATTCCAATTGGAAAATATAAATTACAACTTGAAATTAAAGCACCTACTGATTATTTACTACACGTAGACAGTGAAACTGGAGTTCCAGCAGCTAAAGATGGTGGAGTTGCAGCAGCTGAAGAATTCTTCAAAACTCAAACAGTTGAATTTGATTGGACTTATACAGGAGAACAATTACAAAACAAATAATCATAAGAATCTTGATTAAAAATAAAAAGCCTCTCTAAATTAAGAGAGGTTTTTTATTGAAAAAATAAGGGGAATTAATTATAAAAAATTAATCCCCCAATAATTTTTTTCATCTTTTAGCTTTTCTTATTTGTTTTTTGTTAATTCTCCAGCTCCAGCTCCTAAAGCTCCTCCAATAGCAGCTCCAACAGCAGCAGATCTTGCATCATTACCAAGTAAGGCACCTACACCAGCACCTGCTATGGCACCTCCTGCAGCAGTTTTTTCTGTATGAGTACATCCTGCTAATATTCCTGCCACTACTAAAATAACTAATGATATTTTTTTCATTTTGTAACCTCCTTTATCTTAGTTGTATCCTATTATACTTGATTTTTTAAAAAAAGCAAGTATTTATTATAAAAATTTAACTAAGTCCTCATTACTTCTACGAATAGTGTGTAATTTAGAAGGTCTATCATCTTCTCTATGATATCCTAAACTAAGAACTGCAACAACTTTTACATTTTCTGGTATATTTAAATTTCTCTTTACTAATTCTGGTGTAATACGCCCTATCCAACAAGCTCCTAACCCAAGCTCTTCAGCCATTAGCATCATATGAGTTATAACAATTGAAACATCTATATCTCCACTTTCTCTATCTCCATCTAAATCATTTCTCCATACTTCATCAATATTGTAACCACAAACTAAATAACAAGGTGCTTTATAATTGTATGCAAAATCTTTCATCAACTTTTCTTTTGCTTCTTCACTTCTTACAACATAAATTCTTTGTGGTTGATTATTATGAGAAGTTGGTGCTATTCTTCCTGCTTCTAAAATTTTATTTAAATCTTCTTCCTTAACATCTTCATTTGAATATCTTCTACAAGTATATCTATCTCCCATAAGTTTCAATAAATCCAGCTTTTACCTCCTAATAACATAAAAATATAATTATTTATATATTATAATCTATTTTCAACTTTTATTCTATTTTTTCTTTTAATTCTTTTACAGAATCAAAAATATAATCTGGTTTATAAATAGTTTCTTCTAACATTTTCTTATCAGTCTCACCACTCATAACCAAAATTGAAGTCAAACCATTATCTATTCCTGTTCTGATATCTGTATATAGTCTATCTCCTACCATTGCCAATTCAGATTTTTTTAAATCATATTTTTCTATAATTGCATCTATAATATGTTTATTTGGTTTTCCTATAACTATTGGCTCTTTCCCAGTAGATGCTTTTATAAATGCCATCATTGCTCCAGCATCAGGCATGAATTTCCCATTTTCTAAAGGACAATTAAAATCAGGATGAGTTGCTATATATTCTACTCCATTTGCTACATATTCACATGCTATCCATAATTTTTCATAAGTTAAAGTAGTATCAAAACCTAAAACTACAAAATCAATATTTTTATTTCTTTCTTTTACTAATTCAAATCCAGCTTTTTCAAATTCATCTTCCAAATCTTTAGTTCCTAATAAAAATACTTTTGCTCCTTTTTTCTGTTTGTTTAAATAAATTGTAGTTGCTTCACCTGAACTAAACACATCTTCCCTATGTGCTTCTATCCCTAATTTATTTAATTTTTCAACATATCTATCTTTATTTTTAGAAGAATTGTTTGTCAAAAATATATATCTTATATTTTTTTCTTTTAATTTTTCTAAAAATTCTTTTGCTCCATCTATTAATTCATTTCCTAAATAAATAGTTCCATCCATATCAAGTAAGTAACATTTAATATTTTCTAATTTTTTCATTAGTCCTCCTGATTTTAATATAAAAGGAGTTGTGACAACTCCTTTTTATATTAAGCTATAATATTATCTTAGTAAATTTGGTATAAATAATGCTATTGATTCTGAGTATGTTACTATAAATAGAACAACTATAAGTGCAACTATAAATGGCCATACTTCCTTTATAAAGCCTTCTAGCCGTACCCCAACAATAGAACATACTGTAAACATCATAGATCCAAATGGTGGAGTTAGTCCTCCTATCATTATATTAACTATAAATATTACTCCAAAGTGTAGAGGATCTACACCTAATGCTTTTACTGCTGGTACTAAAAGTGGAGCAAGAATAACAAGTGCAGCTCCTCCTTCTATAAACATTCCAACAAATAATAGAAGTAAATTTATAACCATCAATAATACTAATTTATTATCAGTGAAATTCATCAAAGAATTAGTTATAAATTGTGGTATTCTTTCAAGTGTCATATAATAACCAAAAACTTTTGCTGAAGCAATTATTATCATAACTGCTCCTGTACTTTTCACAGTTTCCATAAGTATTATAGGAATGTGATGTAACTTTAATTTCTTATATACAAAGAAACCTACTAAGAAACAGAAAAATACTGCAACTCCTCCTGCTTCAGTTGGAGTAAATATTCCTATTCTCATTCCCATTATAATTCCAAAAGGAATTGCTAAAGCCCAAATTGATTTTATAGCTTGTTTTATTATTTCAACAGGTCTTGCCATTCTTTCTCTTGAAGGTTCATAGCCTCTTTTTTTAGAAATTATATAAACAGTTATCATCATTGAAAGTGTCATTAAAATACCTGGTGTATATCCTGCCAAGAACATATCACCAACAGGGACATTAGCTATTAAAGCATAAAGAATTAAGTTTGTTCCTGGTGGTATAACAGGACTAACAGCTGATGATGCAGCTGTAACTGCTGCTGAGAATTCTTTTGAGAATCCTTTTTTTATCATTTCAGGTACTAATATTTTTGATTCCATAGCTGCATCAGCATTTGCAGAACCTGAAATTCCTCCCATCATAGCACTTAGTAGACAGTTTACTTGTGCTAGTCCACCTTTCATATGTCCTGCCAAAACTTCTGCCATGTTCATTAGTTCCTCACTTATCCCTGAATAGTTCATTACAGAACCTACCATTATGAAAAATGGTACAGCCAAATAAGGGAAAGATTCTACTGAAGTTACAAATTGTTGTATAACCATATCCATAGACATAGTTGTATTTAAAAATATAAAATAATATAATGCTGATCCCATTAAAGCATAAGCTATAGGGATATTTAAAAAGAATAATATAAATAATACAATTACTGGGTATAAAGCTTCCATGTGTCCTCCCTTATTAATTAGTTTTACTTAAAAATGCTTTTTTAAAACTTTCTACTGTAAAAATTATTGAATATAATGTCATAAGTGCAAAACTTATAACTATTGCAAAGTTTATATAACCATAAGAAAGTTCCAAAGCAGCTGTTATTTTTGAAGAAGACATTACATATGTGAAACTAAATACACACATTAATCCACTTAACAAAGTTAACAATATATAAGTTAAAAATTCTACAATATTCCTAATTTTTTCAGGTAATAGAACAACAATAGCCTCAACACCAATTAAACCTTTTTCTCTGTATGCAGCAGCTGTTCCTAAAAATATTGTCCAAACAAAACAACCTACTGCAACTTCTTCTGACCAAAAATATGTAAATTTTAAGAAATATCTTGTAAATACATTCATTATAACAACAACAGTTGTTACACTGATAAAAATACTTCCTATGTATAATTCAAATTTTTTAAAAAAATCTTTCATACAAACCTCTCTTTAAAATCTTAAAATAGGCTGTTGCGAATTTTTAAAAACTGCAACAGCCTCTTTTTAAGATTAGTTTTTAACAAAATATTTAATAATTAATTATTTTCCATTTTTAATGTCTTCTCTGATTTGAGTAAGATTTTCCATAATCTTATTGTAAATACCAGGAGTCCATTTAGGGAATTTGTCATAAACTGGTGCAACTGCTTTATTAAATGCTTCAGCATCAACTTCATGGAAAGTTACTCCATTGTCTTTTAATTTTTGTGCATATTCATCTTCTAACTTTTGTGTTTCAGTTAAGTTATCTAAAGCACCTTTATCAAATTCTTCTTGAATTATTGTTCTTTGTTCATCAGTTAAACTATCCCAACATTTTTTTGAGATACATACTGCTGAAACTCCAAGTAAGTGACGAGTTAAAGAATATTCTTTAACATTTTCATATTGTTTTGTTCCATAAAAACTTAAAATTGAACCTTCAAGTCCATCTATAACACCTTGTTGTAATGCTGCATAAGTATCTGGATAAGGCATTGCAACTGGGTTTCCTCCCATAGCTTCAATAGTGAATGTATATAATTGGCTAGTAGGAACTCTTAATTTTAAACCTTTCATATCTTCAGGAGTCTTTATAGGTTTTTTAGCTTCAATATTTCTAAATCCAAATAACCAATCCAAAGATAATACTTTAATTCCTTTTTCAAGAGCTTGTGCATTTAAGTCTTGAACTAATGGAGTTTTTACCATTCTTAAATATTCTTCAAATGATTGATATAACATAGGTCCTGTAACTGCATTGTAATCTGGTACATAGTCTCCTAAGAAATTTACACCATCTACTAATATCCAATCTGAACCATTTGCAACTTGTTCCATACCATCTTTACCAATTGGTAAAGTTCCACTTGTAAATAATTGTAATTCTAAAGTTCCATTACTTCTTTGATTAATAGCTTCTACAACTTTTACTAATGATTTTGCTGTTTGTTCATCATCAACAAATTTTGTTGTAACTTTAATTACTCTTGCTTCTTGTTTTGCTTCTCCACCTTCTTTTGTAGCTTCTTCTTTTTTTCCACCACAAGCAACTAGTGCCAAAGTAAGAAGTGATAAGAAAATCAAAGATAAAATCTTTTTCATAACTGCCTCCTCTATTTCCTTTAATATCTAGTTTTTTGAAATCATTTTTCCAAAACACTTGATTTCAATACATCCGACTTATATTAACATATGCTTTATATAATGTCAATATTTTTACAAAATTTTTATAGCTTCATTGATTCCCTGTATAAAAGCTATGATTGCAGCTCCTATCATCGGTATTCCGTAAGGACTCAGCAAAAACCCTAAAACCAATGCTTCTATAGCGATTGCAGTTTTACCTTGAATAAATGAGCCTATTGCTACAAATACACACATCGGCATTAACAAATACAGTATTGCTGTCCCTATGCTAAGTAAGAATGTCAGAAAGGCAGTCAAAATACTTAACATTATGCTGATTGGAAACAATATTATTTTTAATATCCATCTCATTTATTCTCCACCACCTTTGCTGATGAAATAACCGGCATAATGGCTTGAAATACTTTTTTACATATCATAAAAGCCTCCTTTCCTGACACTACAAGAGCCACCCTGTCCTGACTTCACCACCTTTGGACAAAATGTCCAGAAGTTATATATTTCTTCTTTTGGACTTTTTGTCCAAAAGTTTCCTGATACAATGAAGATAAGCTCTCTATTACGATACTGATTATTTTTAAAATCAACATAATAACTTTAAACAATGCCCTTTTCATGCCATCCCCCTCCATACATATCGTGCTGTACCTCCTGCTGATAGTAATGATTAATTGTGTTAGGCGCATTGTAAAGTGCTGTTACCATATATGCCTTAATATTGGTAATCTTGGTTGTGGTGTTTTTCATACAATAAATAACATAATTCAAATGGGAACTGTTTAACTTGAGGTATTTTGCTTTTACGAGTTCATACGGATACTCGTCCCCACCAATTCTTACTGTTTTATGCTTAACACAAACTACTTCACAGATGATCCCAAAAAGTTCATCATACAGTTCCCTGTCCTGATTCTTACTATATTGCATATAGTGATCATATTCTATCTTCTCTTTAATGATATCTATGTATGCGTTGACATCAATCACATCAACCGTTTTCTCCATTTCATCATCAGATTGATTGACAGGATGGAATTCTTCGTCAGAAATATCTGTAGAAGTATATGAATATGTATCTCCATTTTGGGATATACCTGTATCCCACTTTGTAGGGACGATATGTTCCTTTTCGTCATAACCTGCCTCCAAATTTGTAGATACCTGTTTCCCTTTTTGGATACCCCTTCCTCCCAAAATTTCCATAGGGCTATCTGATTTTACAGGAAGGCTCCCTCCCATTTTGTTATCAGATACATCTGCATATGAATTGTTTGTCCCCTTCATAGCAGGTATTTTCTCTGGGAATGTCAGCTGGTAAAGTATATCCGGTTTTAGTTCCACATACATCACATTATTGCATACAAGCCCGTCTCCATAACTAATTGTCCGAAATTCTCTCTTAATCACCTGTAGTTTTTCCAGTTTGTCCATTGCAGTCTTTACTGTTTTCTTAGATTCTCCAAACAAATCCGCATAATACTGATAGCTCTGTCTTAAAATATCCTCCGAAAATTTCTTTTTCCAACCAAGAATCTGTCCTGTTCCCTGATCCCGCACCTCTGAGGGACGATACCAGTAAACAATATCTGCCAAAATTACAATAGCAAGAAGATATGGTTTACCATTCTCCTTTGTAATTGTACTGTACCATATAGCCGGAACAATGTTTCCGGAGATATTTATAGAACCCATTGCATCAACAATTATATTACCGCTGGTTAAATATCCCATAATCAAGCACCCACTTCCTGTTTCCATTTATCAAGAAGTGAAATGATAATATTTTCAATCTCCTCATTGGAATAACTCTCTGAAAAATATTTGCATATCTTATCAGATTTCATTGTAAAATTTCTTTCATTTGGCTTCTCTTCTGTCAATATCAGCCTCACCATGGCAGGTGTCAGTTCTCCACTCTTTCCATACTTCTTTAATTTTCCGGATTGTGCTGTGCTGACATTGCAGAACCGTTCTTCTAAAACTGTCTCTATCCATTTCTGTGCTTCTTCTGACAAAAAAGATATATCTACGCCCTGTGAAAACCCTAATTTTTTGCTATCCACCATCTCAAGAATCCTATCAGACAGCCTTGCCAGCCAAATATAACGTTGTACCTTTTTAGCATTTTCTCCAGCAGCTTCCCCTACTTTATCAAGCGTATTCTCATCTGATTTTTTCCCCTGATGCTTCATGGCTTCATATTTCATCTTATAAGCTTTTGCCTTTTCACTTGGTAAAATATCCTCTCTTTGGATATTTGAATCCACCATGATAATTGTAGCTTCATCATCGGAATAGTTTCTTACAATAATCGGCATTTCTGATTTTCCAGCTCTCTGTGAAGCACATTTTCTACGATGTCCGGAAATCAGCTCATATCCTCCACCAGCTCTCAGTCTTGCAATGCCCGGTACAAGTACACCATATTGAAGAATGCTTTCTGTGGTTTCCTCCATCTTTTCATCATCAGCCACATGAAAAGGATGATTTTTAAAATCATGCAATTCAGTCAATGGAACATTGATGACCTGTTCTGTACCTGCGATCTGCATATCACTACTACCAAATAAATCATCAAAACTGTTCAGCTTTACCTTTGCGGCACTTCCATTCTTACTCATCACCAAGCACCTCCTCCGTCAGTGATTGGTAGGCACTTGCTACCTTACCATTCGGATCATGCTTATAAATGCTCACACCTTCAGCAGAAATCTCCGCAGCCCTTACCGACATTGGAATACTGTTTTCAAATATCCGCACTCTGTTTCCATAATTTTCAATCAATAAATTGCTAATGTCCTTGGCATAGTTGGTACGGTTATCAACCATTGTAAGTAAAATCCCCTCAATCTTAAGCTTTGGATTTATCTGTCGCTTTACCTTTCCAATAGTTTTAATAAGCTGTTCCAGACCTTTTACCGGCAGATATGCTGCCTGTACCGGAATTAAGATACTGTCAGCACAAGTAAACGCATTTATTGTAATCATACCAAGTGATGGCATACAGTCAATCAGAATGTAATCATAATTGGCTTTCTGCTGTTCTATGTAAGTTCGCAGTACCGTTTCTCTGCTCATAACATTCACAAGCGAGGTTTCCAAGCCAGAGAGCTCAATATTTCCCGGCATGAAGTCTACACCTTCCTCATGCTTTAAAATGCCCGGCTCTGGGCTTTCTTCATCATTTATTATATTTGACATAATAGTTGCAAGCGTAATTTCCAGTCTGTCCGGCTCCTGAATACCAAGGCTTGCCGTAAGACTTCCCTGTGCATCTGCATCTATCAATAAAACTTTCTTTCCCTGCTTTGCCAGACCGATTCCAAGGTTACTTGTTGTTGTGGTTTTACCCACTCCACCCTTCTGATTTGCAATTGCTATAACTTTACACATGATAAAATTCTCCTTATTCTCTACTATTGTTTTTTCACATTGCTTTTCTTCACTTCCGCATAAGCTCTGTAATATTTGCTTGTTCCTTTATTGCTATAAAGCTCCGATATCTCTAATACTTCAATTTTGGGATGACGTTGTAAGATTTTCTGAAACCATACAATGTCATTCTTTGTTCCCATAAATCTAACTTTTAACATTAATCTGTTCCTCCAAATAAGGCATACAGTTACAGGTTATAAGTTGTATACTCCGGATAGCGTATCTGTATCGCCTGCCAAAAGAAAGGTGCATAGGCACAGCAGAACAAGTCCTCCACTGTATACCGCCTGCACTCGTTTACCTGTTCCTCTGTTTCTGTGTAATCATCTACACTCGGTGTGCTGTTGCAATACAGGTTAAATGCCATTCTTACCACCTTCATACTGCCACTGGTCTGCCAGCCTTCATGCAGACACTCTGTTTTTACACATCCTGTCTTAAAATCATAAATGTTATTGATATTTCTTCTTGTATCATCACTGATACCGAGGCAATAGCAAAGTGCTTTGTGGTACACATCCTGATACTGCACCTTTTTTAATTTTTCGTAGTAGAATTTTTCATGTGCTTCGCTGATAAAATTGATTGTCTGTTCCTTTTTGTTTTCTGCTCCTAACGCTGTGTTGTTCATGCTCTGATCCTCCTTTAGATAAATAAAAAGGACTTCACTAATTGTTTTCACAACTAATAAAGTCCTAAGTTTCATATTCATTTCTAAATTCGTGCTAGGGATTTCTTACTAATTTATTGTTTTAGTAAATTCTTAGTAAATTCTCCTCTTAGAGTCCAAAATATACGATAAATTCAAGGTTTTCAGGATTTGGGGAAAATATTACCATGACACACAAATAATATCTTTTTCATATAACCTTTCCAACTTAATACTTTATGTTCTTCTTTCTCTCACTCTCATTTATTGTAGATACAATACTTTCTATAACTCCCTTGACTCCCTTATTTATTGTATGTTTTTCAGGCTTTATCACCTCATTCTTTTTAATATTATCTTGATTCATATTTACCTCTACTAACTAATATTCAATCCTAAAGTAATCCAAGTACGCCTTGTATCTATCTTGGGCAGTCAAACAAGTATCAGTTAAATACCCCTTTTCTCTATTCCATTCTTTTAAACCTCTATAATAGAATAACTTTAAACTTTCATCTATTATAAATGGAACAATATTGTAATTAAGACATTCTTTAAACATTACTAACCTACCCACTCTACCATTGCCGTCTTGGAATGGATGTATCCTCTCAAATTTAACATGAAAATCTAAAATATCCTCTAAGGTTTTCTTATTTTTTGAATTGTATTCTCCGAGTAATTCTTTTATTTTTTTTGAAACTTCTTCAGGAGAAGTGGTTTCCATTCCTCCAACTTCATTTGGAAACTTCTTATAATCCCCTGTAACAAACCATTCTTTGTTAGAATCACTTGTAGATGTTTTTAATGTCAAATGTAGTTTCTTTATAAGTTTTTCATCAAGTTCATTTTCTGCCTTATCAATAATTATATCAACACATCTGAAATGATTTGAGGTTTCAATTATATCGTCAACATTTAAAATATCATTTTCCATACCTATTGTATTAGTTTCAAAGATATATCTAGTCTGTTCATGTGTAAGGCGACTCCCCTCAATGTGATTTGAATTATAAGTCAAATCAATTTGCGTTTTATGATAAATGCCCCCAAAATATTTCTTTTTCTCTGTTAAAATTTCAAGTAGAGGTTTAATGTTTTTTGACTTCATAAAAATCTCCTTTATAGGAAACTACCTCTCAAATGCTAAATTAATAAGTTCAGAGATAAGCTCTTTTTTATTTATTCCTGCCGCCTCCCAAAGCATAGGATACATACTTATAGCTGTAAATCCCGGCATGGTATTTATTTCATTAAACACTATCTCTCCGTCCTCAGTTACAAAAAAATCAACTCTTGAAAGTCCAAAACCGTCTATTGCCTTAAATATCTTTTTTGCAATATTTGGAATTTTATCTTGTGCATCTTTTGGCAATTTAGGGCTTACAACTGTCTTAGATTCATTACTAAAATATTTTGCATCAAAGTCATAAAACTCGGCTGAGGCTATAATCTCTCCTACTCCACTTGCTTTTACCACTCCTTTTGCACCACCTAAAACTGCACATTCCACTTCATGACCTACTATCATCTCCTCTATTAAAACTCTTTTGTCATGAATTATTGCCTCATTTAATGCAAAAATAAGTTCATCAATAGAACTTGCCTTATTAACTCCCTTACTTGAGCCTGCATTTGACGGCTTTACAAATACAGGATATGAGAATTTATTTTCTATTTTTTCTATAACACTTTCTATATCTTCCTCTATCTCATATCTTGTAGCAAGCACATAATCTGCCTGCCTTACATTGCAAGCATCTACTATAAGTTTTGTATAAGCCTTATCCATACCTACTGAACTTGCCAAAACTCCACAACCTACATAAGGAATATTTGCAAGTTCACAAAGCCCTTGTATAGTTCCGTCCTCTCCATATAAACCATGTAATATAGGAAATACAATATCAATTTTTATCTTAACATAATCATCTTCCTCATGGAAAAGCACACATTTTTCCATAGCATCAGGCAAAAGCACTGCTCCTGTTTTGCCCTCTCGCCAACTGCCGTCCCTTAAACTTTCTAAACTGTCTACTTTAAGCCAATGTCCACTTTTTGTAATCCCTATAAGTACAAGTTCATAAATTTTTCTGTCTATATTTTCAATTATATTTGCTGCTGAAATGCATGAAATGTCATGCTCTGATGACTGTCCCCCAAATATTACTGCTATAATTTTTTTTGACATTTTAACTAAAACTCCCTTTAATTTTTATTTTTAAACCTTTATAAAATAAAGAAAAGTAAGAGGAGCTGTTGCAAAATGTTTTATCCCAAAATTTGCAACACCCCCACTTAACCTATCTATAATAATAAATTTTTTAATATTGTTGTTTCTTGATTTTCAATGTGAACTCTTATATTATGCTTTGCGACTTCTGTATCTCTTGATTTTATTGCTTTGAGAATTCCTTCATGCTCTTCTAAAAGTTTATTTCTCGATTCCTTATCCTTTACATATTCAAGTCTATATCTATACATCTGCTCTCTTAAATTGTTTAAAAGTTGGATAAGTCTATCATTTTTAGTTCCCTTAAATATAATATCATGAAAGTTTTCATCAGTCATAGCTATCTTCATTGCATCTGAACCGTTTATTGCATCTTTAAACTTCTCTTGTGCTATGCTTAACTCCTCAATTTCCTCATCAGTCATTCTTTTACACACAAGTTCTATTGCAAGTTCCTCTAGGGCTTTTCTTACCTCAAGCACATCTCTTAAATTTTTTTCGGTAATGCCTGCAACCATAGCTCCTTTTCTAGGTGCCATTACTACAAGCCCCTCAAGTTCAAGCATACGAATTGCCTCTCTTATAGGAGTACGGCTTACACCAAGCTTTTTGGCAAGTGCAATCTCCATAAGCCTTTCTCCCGGCATTAAATCTCCTTTAAGTATGCCCTGTCTTATAGTTTTAAATACTACATCACGCAAAGGCATATATTCATTTATATCACTGCTCAAATTATCAATCATACATTTTCCTCCAAGCACTCTTAAATTAAACCATGTTGTATATGTGTAATGATAGTTTTTTCAACTAAAAATTTTTCTGAAAGTTGTCTGTTTGCATTAAAATAATTCATACAAACATTTGCACCTTCAAGATTTTCAAAAATGCCTAAAACAGTAGCTCCACTCCCACTCATTACTGATTTTAAAGCCCCAAGTTCTAACATTTTTTCCTTAATATCATTTATTACAGGATATTTCTTTATAGTAACTGTTTCTAATATATTTTCTATATTTTTTGAAATAAGCCTTAAATCCGATTTTTCTATTCCCTCTAAAATCATATCAATATTTGGGTGGCTACTAGCAGGAAGTGAATTTACATTTAAATTCTCATATACAAATTTAGTAGAAACAGATATATTAGGCTTAACTAAGACTATATAACAGTCAGGTACAGCTTTTAATCTAGTAAGTTTTTCTCCTATTCCTTGTGCCAGACAAGTTCCACCTACCAAACAAAAGACTACATCTGCACCTATTTTTACTGCTATTTTCATAAGTTCTTCCATAGAAAGACCTAGTTTTAATAATTTATTTATCCCAATAAGAGTGGCAGCCGCATCACTACTTCCTCCTGCAAGCCCTGCTGCTATTGGGATATTTTTTATAAGTTTAATATTTAAACCTACATTCATATTAGAATACTCTAAAATAAGTTTTGCCGCTTTATATACTAAATTGTCTTCTTTTATAGACAAGTCAGTACAATTTGTACTAATATTTATATCATTAAATTCACTCTTACTTATAGTAACCTCATCATACAGACTTACAGACTGCATAATCATATTGACTTCATGGTAATTGTCAGTTCTTTTTTTTATAACATCAAGTCCTAAATTTACTTTTGCATAGGCTCTTAAACTTATCTCTTCCATAACTTAGCTATACTCTGGCTCAGGATAATCTTTACCAAAAGTTTCAACTTCAATACTTTCAATAACTTGGTCGCTTTTTGGTCTATCTGAATAATCTGTATCAACTTCAGCTATTTTATCCACAAACTCAATTCCCTCTATTACTTTTCCAAAAGCTGCATACTGTCCGTCAAGATGAGGAGAATTTTCATGCATTATAAAAAATTGACTTCCTGCTGAATTAGGGTTCATAGCTCTTGCCATTGAAATAACTCCCTTTTCATGCTTTAGATTATTTTCAAATCCATTTGAACTAAACTCTCCAAATATCTGATAACCCGGACCGCCTGTTCCTCTACCTTGTGGGCAACCTCCTTGAATCATAAAACCTCTTATAACTCTATGAAATATAAGTCCATTGTAAAAACCTTTTTTAGCAAGACTTATAAAATTATTTACTGTATTTGGTGCTATATCAGGATATAATTCAATCTTGATAACACCTCCGTATTTTAATTTTAATGTAGCAATAGGATTACTCATTTTATATCCATTCCTTTCTTTTATTTTAGTTACTCAAGTATATCATAGGTTTTGTATACTTTCCACTACAAGCGTAAATGTAGTAAAACTTACTAAATTTTTACTTTTTTCTGATTAATGATTTGTTTACAATCAATTCAAAATAGATTTACACAAAAAACATAGAATATACATCTTAAAATTATATACTTCCTATATGAACAACAAAGAAAACAAATTCTGCTGATAATTTAGTTAGTTGTTCAGATAAAAATGCTTACAAGATTTTTTTCATAATACTCGAGCCGATAATCGTTGGGTTATCGGCTCTCCTCCCCTTTATGGGGCTTTTTTTTTACCCCTTTTCAATTTAATTATTGTGGAGTAGAATATTTTCATAATATCATTAAATAAGAATATAATCTATGGAGGTTTAAATGCCGGGATTTACAACTCATTATTTACTAGGAATAAAGACTTATAAAGATATTCCTGAAAACAAATTGAAAAGTATAATTTCAAAACATCAATGGCTGTACTTATTGGGTCTGCAAGGGCCTGATATGTTTTTTTATAATCTTCCAATTTTAAGACATAGAGATTATAGAAATGTAGGTTCATATATGCATGACTCTCATGTAAATGAATTTTTCAAAAACTCATTTACATATATGGACTCACTTTCAAATACTACTCAAAAAGAACAGGCAATAAGCTATATTGCAGGTTTTATGAATCACTATATAGGAGATTATATTTGCCACCCCTTTGTGTATGGAAGAATTGAACACAATATCAAATCTCCAAGTAACTATACGCATGGACTTCATGCCGCACTTGAAAATGATATTGACGCATATCTTCTTATGAAATATAAGAAAAAGAAACCGTCGGAATTTAATCAAGCTGCAACTATTTGTTTAAACAGCTTTGAAATGCAATTTGTTTCTGATTTTTTATATCACACTATAAATGAAACATTTTATCCTATAACATATAATAATAACTTTCAAGTAACTAAGCCAATGATTCATCGCTCAATATTAGCAATGAAATATGGTTGCAGAACTCTTGCCGATATTACAGGTAAGAAAAAACAAAAGATACAAAAAGTCGAAAAAATCTTTTTAAAGAAACCTATTGTTTCACATAAATTTGTATCAGATGATTTCTTTTACTCTTATGAACAAGCACTTAATCTAAACCATGAAGTATGGCTAAACCCATGGGATAAAAGACTTGCCTCACAAGAAAGCTTTTTAGACCTTATTAAAAAATGGTATCAAAAATGTGAGGAAGTATATTATATATTTGATAAATGTATTCCGATTATACTTAGTAGTGATAGCACTGATTTTAGTACACTGCTAAATTCACTTGGAAATTATTCTTATCATAGTGGACTTGATGTAGGATAAGTAAAGGGGGATTTCCTCGCCGTCGGCGAGGAAATCCCCATAAAAAAATATCTATGTATCTTGCCTAAAATATAACTGTTAGAAACATCTTAAAATCTTCCTCTGCAAATACTGCATGTGGAATTGTAGCCGGCATAATTATTGTTTCGCCCTTTTTAAGTATATGTTCCTTTCCACCTATTGTAAACTTTCCCACTCCCTCAAGTACTGTAACCATAGCATCTCCCTTTGATTCATGAGTGCTTATCTCACTTCCCTTTGAAAATGCAAATACTGTAAGACTTACTGCCTTATTTTGAGCGAGTGTTTTGCTTACAATTTGTCCCTCCTCAGCATTTACTAAACTTGCTAAAGTAGTTATCTCCTCATGAGGAATATTTTTTATAATCTTCTCCATGCTTACCTCCTAAAAAATTTGTTTCATAGTTATTATAGCCTAATCCAAATTAAATATCAATTCTAAATTAACTTAACTTTATCTACTAAATCAGTATACCAACGTTTTCTATGGAAAAATTCTCCCTCATTTTTCCTAAAGCCAAAACCAAATTTTAAAGTTTCAGTTCTTCTTAGAAGTTTTAATACTATCTCATTTTCGCCTTTTTTTAAGTCCACTGTAAAGTAATAATTATAAGGAGTCCAAAGCCTAACTTCATCTTTTCTTATTACTTCATTACCATTTACCCACATAACAAAACCGTCATTATTGCCTAGTACTATCCAACAATTCCTATCTTCAGGACTTATTACTGTTCTTCTAAGATAGATACAGCCTTGACCATGATAAGTAAAATTCTCCTCAGTAGGAAGTAAATCTTCACTAGCAAACATGTATTGAAAGTTTTCATTTTCAAATTCAGTTTTAAAATCTTTTTCAGCAATATACTTTTTATCTAAGTAAACTGCATTATTAACCATACATTCTATTGGAGGTAGCTTAAGTTCTTGACCGTCCTCTTCGATATCGTCTTCGCCCTCCATTGGCTCTAAAAATGGTCCTATTGCCTGCCAAACATTTGCACCACATATACCAAAAGTTTCTTTAAACTGCCCAAAAGTTACTGATAATATATTCTTATCTGCGATTACGTTGGCCTCTTTAATCATTATCTTAAATTCAATCTTTTTTACTTCTTTTGATTTTAAGTATAATGTTATATTATTCTTGTCTATCTTCCAACCCCTAGGTAAATCATTAATTTGTAAAACTTCCTCTAAGTCATTATCAGAAAAATTTGAAACTGTAATTTCAATTTCACAAGGGCCAATCGGAGAAATTGACGGAATAGACTTATAATCGATTTTAATATCAACTAATGGCTTTTTATCAATTATATTTGGTATCTTAATTTCATTAGGTATATTATTTATCTTTTGTTCCAAATAACTGTCTGCCATAAGACCTATAAGAGCTGTTTCTTTTGATAAGCCGAGTATTGTAAAATCAGTTCTATCAAGTTCTATACCTGCTACAAAATTATCTCCTGTTAGTTCTTTTAATTTTGGGGAAATGTTGCCTGCCCCCATGATAATACCTAAAATAGCTCCGGCAGTGGCACAAGTACAGTCTGTATCATATCCACTTCTAAATGCTATATTTACAGTTTTATCTAAGTCCCCATTTCCATATAAAAGTGCTATAATTACAAGCCCTAAATTTGGAATTGAATTAGTAAATTCATTATGTGCATATTTTCTAAGTAGTCTAGTTCTTGCAAGTTGCCAATCTTTAGTATTATTCTCAAATTCTTTTAAAACAAAGTCTACACATTTTAAAGCCTCTGAAGTCTTAGGTAAAAATTTTTTGTTGTCATTTATAAGCTTTAAAATATCATTTTCATAAAAAGCATTTGCCTCTATTGCACTATAAAACTGTTCTATCCATACAGAAGACCCCTCATGGTCTAAAACACCGTCCATATTTGCATATTTAGCTGCAACTTCAGGATAGCCTGCAAAAACCATTCCCCAAATCTCAGAACGTATAGGACAACCCTCTCCCTCTTTAAATAATGGGTTATTAAAGCCTCCACTATATGGTGGCATTATACCTCTTTCATAATTTTTTAAAAATAAACCATATTCGCTAAAGGGATACCAACACTGCCTGTCCCAAGCAAAAGCTAAGTCCTTTGAGCCTATATCAAGTCCTTTTTTTTGTAAAACTTCAAGCCAAAGTAATTGTAAATCTAAATCATCATTTGGCAAATCAGTTCTAATTACTTCACTATAATGCTCATGCTCAATTATTTTTTTGTATCCCTCTACAGGTGCACCTGCTGCACCCCCTAAGCATTTCCCAATCCAACCACCATAAATCTTATCTAAATAAACACTGTATTCCAAATTTCTCTCCTTAATACCTATTAATCAGTAATTTCTTTTTCAAAAATAATCTCATAGCCTGTTGACCAACCATAGACACCTGCTTTTTCATTAAGTGGAACTACTACCTGTTTTAATCTCCAGCCCTTATTTGCCTCCGACTCAATAACTTTTTTAGCCTCTTCAAATGTATCTCCGGACTTAACTTTAAACCCATGTTTAATTTGAACATGTACAAACTTATACTCATATTTACTCACTATTTCTCTCCTTTAGTATAAAATTTACTACATTGTAGCATATTTATAGTGCTTTTTCAACAAAGGTTACAAGATACTGTCAAGAGATTTATTTTAGCACTAAAAAAGTGATGTATCCTTACCACTAGCAAGAATACACCTCTAATACTAACTAAATTTATTTTGTTTTTCCACCCTCAATAACTAACTTATCTGCATACTCTGCACCATAAGTATCTACAAGAGTTGCCTTATAGTCCTCATGGAAAAAGTTTTCTTGTCCAAGAGTTTCAATTTCCTTGTTAAGCCATTCAAGAAGTGTAGTATTTCCCTTAGTTACAGCAGGTGCAATAGTATCAGCACTTCCAAGTTCAGGAATACCTACTACATAATCAGGATTTTGCTTTGCAAATGCTAAAACCTCTGTATTATCATTTGCCCAAGCTGCGCCATTTTTATTTTCAAGTGCATTTTTAGCAGTTGCATAAGAATCATACTTTTGAAGTTTTATATCAGGATAATTTTTTACAAGGAAGTTTTCAGCAGTAGTTCCTGAAATAACTATCATGCTATCATCTTTATTCCAAGAATCAAGACTTGTAATTACCTTATCCTTTGGAGAAATTACTCCAAGTGCCACATTCATATATGGAAGTGCAAAATCTACTGCTTGCTTTCTTTCATCAGTTACAGTAAAGTTTGCAAGAATTATATCCACCTTACCTGACTCAAGATATTCTATTCTGTTTGCCGCCTCGGTAGATACATAATTGATTTTAACTCCTAAATCCTTACCAAGTCTTTCAGCAAAATAAATATCATAGCCTTGATACTTACCATTTTCATCTACATAACCAAATGGATGCTTGTCTGAAAATACTCCTATATTAACTGTACCACTTTTTTTAATTTCATCAACTGTTCTAAAACCTGCTTTTGAGCTTGAACCCTCAGATGAATTTTTATTAGCAGAGTTATTTGCACAACCTGCAAGTACTGCAACTGCTCCTACAAAAAGTGTTAATGCTAATGCCTTTTTAATCTTTCTCATAACTTTCTCCTCCCATAAACTTACTTATTTATATAAAAGTTAGCATTAAAATGCTTACTCAAAAGTAACCTTAATTAAATATTACTACCTGCATCATTTAGAGCATGAAATTCAAATATATCTAAAAACTTCTTAGCTCTATCTGTCTTAGGCACTGTAAAGAAACTCTCAGGGTCCGACTCTTCTACAATCTTTCCCTTATCCATAAATATTATTCTGTCTGCAATAGCTCTTGCAAACTGCATTTCATGTGTTACTATGAGCATAGTCTTCCCTTGTGAGGCAAGTCTAAGCATCACATCGAGAACCTCTCTTACCATTTCAGGGTCAAGTGCGGCAGTAACTTCATCAAATAATAAAATCTCAGGTTTCATACAAAGCATTCTTACTATTGCAACTCTTTGCTTTTGTCCACCGGATAATTCTCTAGGAAAGGAATTCACCTTATTTTCAAGTCCAACTCTTTTTAAAAACTTGATTGCCATTTCCTCTGCCTCTTTTCTATCCCTTTTTTGCACTTTCATCGGTGCTAAAGTTATATTATCTAAGACTGTTAAATGTGGAAATAGCTCATAATTTTGAAATACCATTCCTATTTTTTCTCTGATTTTTTTTAGGTTTGAAGAGTCTTTTTCAAATTGCTCGTCATGTAATCTTATTGTGCCACCCTGAATACTTTCAAGTGCGTTAATACATCGTAGTAATGTACTCTTACCACAACCACTCGGGCCAATTATTACTATAACTTCCCCCCTGTGTACACTTAAATTTAAATCATCTATTATTAGATTATTGTCAAAACTTTTTTTCAAATGCTCTATTACTAAAATTTCCTCAGCCATAATACCCCCTCTTTAAGACCATTTCTTTTCAAGTGCTTTTGCAGATAAACTTATAGGCCAACACACTATGAAATATAATATAAATACTGTCAAATATAGTCCAAATGCCGCATTTGGTCTTGACATTCTATTCGCCTCTATTATCTGCTGAGATACTTTTATCATCTCAACTACTCCTATCATAAGTATTAAACTTGTAGTTTTAATCATTCTAGTAATAAGATTTATAGAAAGCGGCAATAAACGTCTAATTGTTTGTGGTATAATTATATATCTATAAATCTGAATCTTACTAAGTCCAAGTGAGGCTGAACTCTCGTATTGATGAGGTGGAATGCTTATTATTGCACCTCTGACTAAATCACTCATTTCAGCAGTTCCCCAAAGAGAAAAAACTATTATTGAGGAAAGTTCTCCGGATATTTCAGTATTCAATGCTCTTGCAAAACCAAAAAACACTATAAATAATAAAACAAGTTGAGGCATTATCCTTATAAATTCAAGATAAACTCTTAAAACTCCTCTTATCAAACGACTTTTTGAGGTCATAAGTATTCCTAAGAAAACTCCAAGAGGTAAACTTATAATAACTGATATAAGACTTATTCTCATTGCTACACCAAGTCCACCAAGAAGTCTTAATAAATTATCACCTTTGAATAAAACATCAAGCCCTAAATTAGGCATATCTTATCCTCCTTTCAATTACACTTCCAATAAATGATATAGGAAGTAGTATAATCATATAGAAGATAACAAGCATAACAAGACTTTCAGTTGTTTTATAATACAGACTTATAAGATCCTTTGTTGTAAACATTAAATCCATAAGACTTATGGCACTGAAAACACTTGTTTCTTTTAATAAGAAAATGACATTTGCCACAATAGAGGGCATACTTATTGAGATAGCTTGTGGATATAAAACATATATCATAACTTGTTTCATACTAAGTCCAAGACTTAAGGAACTTTCTACTTGAGATTTATTTATGGTTTCAAGTCCACTCCTTAAGCTTTCTGTCATATAGCCTCCCCCAAGAAATGCAAGTCCTAAAACTCCACAAACTACCGGATTAGTTCTTATTCCTACTTTAGGTAGACCATAGTATATAAAAAACAGTTGTACAAGTAGTGGTGTATTTCTACTTACTTCCACATATACATTTGCTATACTCTTAAGTATGGGGATTTTTAAGTATAATATATATGATGTTATAAAACCTATAATAATTGATAATACTATTCCTGCTACTCCTATACTTACCGTAAGTTTTGCCGCATCAATATATAAGGGTAAATATTTTAATATATATCCAAAGTCCATATAGTGCCTCAATTCAAGTTTATTAAGATTCTTTTTTATCAAGTCTTTTGATATGCTAAATATTAGCACTATAAAACCTATATGTCAAGTATGTTTATATGGTTTATAACATTTCCCTATAATATTTTCCCTGTAAATTTAAGTTTCATCAAAATGTATAAATAAAGTAATTCATTAATATTTTTTTAAGCTCACTTCAATATCAAATTATTGTAAAAAAATAAAAGAGCATATAACTTACAGTCATTTTGCTCTTTTATATAAAACTAATTTTTAATCAAAATTTTCAGTTGGCTGTTTTCTTTCATTTATTGCCTCTATTACAGGAACTAAAAATATTGCAACTATACCTCCTGCAAAGCCATTGTTATAAAGATTTGCCCCATGATATATCACACCTACTTGAAGTGCTACTGAGGAATGAATGAATCCTGCAATGATTCCCCATTCAAAACCAAATGTTCCGGCAATAGGTGCTAGAGTTGTTGAAAGTAATAGAGTTAATATAGGTGCAGGTTCATTTAACTCCCATATTTTCAAAAGACTTGCAATGTATACTCCAAGCATTATCGGAAAAATATTTTTAATATGTTTTCCTGTTGCACTAAAGCCCACAATACAAAAAATTGAACCTATTGTAGGACCGTTTAAATCTCCTTTTAAAATATAGACAGCCCAAGTTGAAAACAAACCATTAATTCCCATATTTAAAAGTGTTGCAAAATCTCCATATTTTACTAAAAAGTCTACACCTCCCACAGAAGTTTCACAAGTTATGGAAATGTATTTTTTTAATGTAGTCTTTCCTCCAAATATAATTGATGCTATTATCATTAATAAAAATAATATAGTCAAAATCACAACACTAAACTCATTATGTGTAGTATCCCATATCTTCCTTGTTTCCATAGTAATATTTACAGAACGCATAATTGAAACCACCACTGTTGCAATAATTCCACATGAAAATCCTACGTTATAAAGTGAATACCCCTTATGTGCATGCTTGGTATGGAGTGAAATAGGCACTAAAACATAGCCAATTATAATTCCTGTAAATGTTGCAAATATAATCTGCCATACTGTACCAAGACTTCCTATTCTCATAATATGCGTTATGATTGGAGATAAGCTTGTACCGTAAAACCCTAGATGAATATATTTTTTTATAGGTACTTTATGAAGTTTTGCATAAAAAATATAACCAAGTAAAATCATCCATATATTGAAAAGATTTTTCCCAAAGAGAGAAAAGCCAAACATAAGACACATTGAGGTTATGCTTGAGCCGTCAAAATCTGCCTTTATAAGATAAAGTATCAAAAGACAGATAAGAGTTAAGATTCCTGCATTAAAAAAAGCGGCTCCCACACCTCCTATAACAAAATAGTCCGTTATTAAAAGATCAGGTTCTCTTAAAATATTGATAAGCCCCTCGACAATCTGACCTAAAGACTGCTGAGTTAAACCAATAAGCATAAAATATATGAGTATTAAACTCATCACTAAATAGCGTTCCCAATTAGGTAGAAAACCTCTATTCACACAAATTCTCCCTAGTTATTAACATTTAATTCTTTAACTAATAAAGGTAATGCCTTTTCAAACTTAACTCCATACCAATGTTCTTTGTCCCCAATAGTTTTATTCAGACATTCTACCACAAAATCAGCTGCCAATGAGGCACTCTCTTCTAAAGTCTTGCCCTGCATTACAGCACCTGTAAATGCAGCTGCAAAACAATCCCCTGTACCATGTGAACTGCCACTAACTATATCTGTATTGTATATAAACTTGTCGCCATTTTCGCTGTTATAAACTATTACTCCTACCTTATTTGCCTCAAGCTCAACACCCTTTAAAATTATATGTTTTGCACCAAGTTTTGAGAGTTTTAAAAGCAAATCATCTATATACTTTTTGCTATGATTATGTAAAATACATTCACTTTCAGTTAAAAATGCAGCCTCTGTAATATTAGGTAAAATGATATCGGCTCTCTTACATAGCTTAGACATTTCTTTTACATACTCCATATCAAAACCTGTATAGAGCTTTCCATTGTCAGCCATAGCAGGATCTACAATTTTAAGACCACCCTCATTTAACACTTCGTCCATAAATTCAGTTACTAAGTCAATCTGCTTTTTACTGCCTAGATAACCTGTATATATTGCCTCAAAGCTTATCTTCTCATCTTTCCAGTGTTTTTTAATGGCTCTAAAATCATCTGTTAAATCTCTAAATGTAAAGCCCTTAAATCCACCTGTATGAGTGGACAATACTGCTGACGGCAAGATACAACACTCTATACCACATGCAGATATTATAGGAAGTGCCACTGTAATTGAACATTGACCTACACAAGATATGTCTTGAATTGTTAAAACTCTTTTCATAAGATACCCCCTTATTTTTCATTGTAATTATCTAAGAAATGATGTTCTACACCATTTTGCTTATACGCAATAATTGTACTCAAGTTTACATTTTCCACTGATCTAAATATATTTTTTTCTATATAAGGATTAAGCTTTGAAATATCTGCTATAAGCCTTTTTATCTCTCCACGCTTTGACCCCTGCTCAGTTCCTCCACAAGAGGCACAACTTTCTGTAAGTCTGCAAGCACATTGTATAAACTGTAACTTATTATGCCTTACCCAATGTCTAATATCTTTTTCCCTTATCAAATACATTGGTCTTATAAGTTCCATTCCCTCAAAATTTGTAGAATGAAGTTTAGGCATCATAGTTTGAATTTGTGCTCCATAAAGCATTCCCATAAGTATTGTTTCAATCACATCATCATAATGATGACCAAGTGCTATCTTATTACAACCAAGTTCCTTTGCCTTACTATATAAATGTCCTCTCCTCATTCTGGCACATAGATAACATGGAGAATTTTTCTGGTCTGCTACTATATCAAATATCTCAGTATAGAAAGTCTGTATTGGAATATTTAAAATCTTTGCATTATCAACTATTGTTTGATAGTTTAGGGCATTGTATCCGGGGTTCATTACTAAAAACACAAGCTCAAAATTCTTTTTGCCATGCCTATATAACTCTTGAAAAAGTTTAGCCATAAGCATAGAATCCTTACCCCCTGAAATACATACAGCAATCTTATCTCCGTCTTGTATGAGGTCATATTCATTGATTGCAGAGGTAAACTTCCTCCAAATTTCTTTTCTAAACTTCTTGATAATGCTTTTTTCAATGTCTTTGTGCCTGTCAACAGCATTTTCCTCATTTGAAAAATATCTTGAAAGCTTTAACTTAAGATATGAGCGATACCCATTCTCTAAATTATATGCCTCATAACCTAAACTTTCCAATGTATCTGCTACATCTTCACTCTCAACCCCTGCGTAACATATCACATATATCGGTTTATCTTTTGGAAAATGTGAAGTGAGCTGTTCTACTTCTTTTTTATCTCTTGGATTTTCAAAATGTATATTATAAGAATTTGGATAATAATCTCTTTCAAAATCATCACTTCTACGCATATCTAAAATGATTTTTTCTCTTGTATCTGACTCCAATTCTTGTATTGTCTTATTCATATCTCTCCTACTTTTAATGCTTTGATTGTGTTAAGCATTTTAACATGAAACTTTGTCAGTAGCAAGCAACTAAACCATAAGCATATAAACTAAAGTTCCGATTCCTATACTTAAAAGTGAATTTCTTTTCCAAATGTGAACTAAAATGACTATAACACAGGCTGTAATTTCATGAATACCATAAGGTTTCTCAAAAATATTTACCTCTTTTAGACAATATATAACCAACATTCCCATTATTGCATAAGGCAATTTATCCCCAAGGTAATTGATAAATTTAGGTGTTGTTTTCCCTGAAAATATTATAAAAGGCAAAAACCTTATAACAATCGTAACTAAACTCATTATAGCTATTAGGATAATTGAATACATCATTTCCTCCTATATAAAATAGACATAATTGTTATTATAAGTAACATTGTAGGAATTAAAAATGCAGACTTCCCAAAAATAACTAAACAAATCACAGATGACAATACTCCTATAACTGCATAAATATGTTCTTTATTTGAAAGCCATTGTTCAGTAAATACTGTAACAAAAAGTGCAGTCATAGCAAAATCAATCCCCTTAGTATCAAATTTTATTATATCGCCTAAAATGCTCCCTGCACAAGTACCTATTATCCAATATATCTGATTAAGAAGTGATATGTAAAAATAAAATAGTCCTCTTTTTTTCTTATCTTCTTCCTCATAGGAAACAACCAAAGAATAAGTTTCATCAGTAAGTGAAAATATAGTATAAGCCTTTTCTTTTCCTAAATCTGAATATTTATCAATCATTGAAATCGCATAAAATAAATGTCTTGCCTGAACCATTATACTTATAAGAAAAGTAGAGAAAAATGAAACCCCTCCTGACATCAAATCAATTCCTACATACTGCATTGAGCCACCATAAACAAATACACTCATTGCAACTGCCCAAAGTATACCATATCCCTTTGCCTTTGCAAATATCCCAAAGCCTGCCCCCAAAAGTAGGTAACCTGCCTTAATAGGTATACTTGCCTTAAACGCTTTTTTTAACATAACCCCTCCCTATCTTATGTGAAATAGATTTAGATTTGAAATATTATACATAAAATAAGAGGTAATTGCACTAAGTTTGAAAAATGAGAGTGTTACAAAATTACTTTTAATGTTTTTTAGGGGGTTTTCCTAGCCTTTGGCAAGGAAAACCCCCTAATCAAATAGTGATATATGTAACTTTATTTTTATTTAACCCTTATCTACTTTGACTTACCTTGATTTGCTACTGCATTCATCTTTGCCGCAAGTTCCTCTTGATTTCCAAGATAATAATGCTTTATCACATTGAAATTATCATCAAACTCATATACTAAAGGAGTTCCGGTAGGAATATTTACATCAATAATTTCCTCTTTTGAAAGATTGTCAAAATACTTAACTAAGGCACGAAGTGAATTACCATGTGCTGCTATAATTACTCTCTTACCTGCCTCCATATCCTTTTTAATAACTTCATTAAAATATGGAACTGCTCTTTCAATAGTTGTTTCAAGACTCTCATTTTTAGGTAGAAGTGATTTGTCAACATCTCTATACATAGGCTGCTTTGTAGCACTTCTCTCATCATCATCACTTAACTCAGGAGGCTTAACATCAAATGACCTTCTCCAAATCTTAACCTGATCTTCGCCATACTTTGCAGCTGTTTCAGACTTATTAAGTCCCTGTAAAGCACCATAATGTCTTTCATTTAATTTCCAACTCTTAACTACAGGTAACCATGCCCTATCCATTTCATCAAGTGCATAATTAAGTGTATGTATAGCTCTCTTTAAATAAGAAGTATAGCATATATCAAAATCATATCCCTCTTTCTTTAAGAGCTTACCTGCCGCTTTTGCCTCTTCAACTCCCTTTTCACTTAAATCTACGTCCATCCAACCTGTGAAAAGGTTAAGTTTATTCCACTCGCTCTCGCCATGTCTAACTAGAACTAATTTCTTCATGCCAAAATCCTTTCTATATTTAGTGTAAATGTAAAACTAATAGCAAAAATAGTATACTCTAAAAAAAAGTTTAGGTCAATAAACTTAGGCATCTTTGCCTACACAAGATATAAAATGATAGCCCTCACTTGTATCCTTAAATCTAACCTCACAATTTTGTGTCTGACCGGTCATTCCCTTTCTCTCAAAGAAAAGAGTTACTATACCATTTTCAATATTTCCTCTAGTAAATTTTATCTCTTGATATGTAGTATCTCCTCTATCAATAAAATAAAGGTCATATTCAGCCTCATACGCAAAAAGTGTATCTATCGGAAACTTAGGAGTGTAGTTTTCTATTCCTGTGGTCTTTTTCATATACTCATCTACAAATGACTTCTTAACACCATAAGTAGCAGTCATAAATTCATAATCATTTTTAGTTTCTAAGGCTTTTTTTATCTCAGGAGTCATAGCATCTTCGCCTATTCCATTATAAAACACCTCGCCCCACTGAATATCTTCCGGAGTTTCATAGTCTTGTGTCAAAAATCCATTATAATTAACTGCCAAATCTGTATTATAAGCTGCAAGCTCATCTGCATTAAGTTCTCTATCAACAGTAGTGTCTATTACTAAACTTTTTCCCTCTTTTGCTTTTACAGTACTTTCTGTAGTTGTTTCCTGTGTAGTTTCTTCTTTCTTAGCTGTACTTTCTGTGGTTTGTTTTACTGCTTCTTCTTTTATAGTGGTTTCTTCTGTTGTTTTAACTCCTACTTCCTTATTGTTAGAGCAACCTGCTATTGTTAAAGCTGCAAGTAAACATATTATATATTTCTTCATAAATCCTCCTTGTATTAAAAATTAGTAATTTCCAAGATACTATTTACTTATAACATATAGTCTAAGTTTTTTCCATTTAAAAAAGCCTGATTTAATAAAACTTAAATCAGACTTTAGTATGAATTAAAGAATATAATTTCCTTGTAAATTTTTATAGTAATTTTTTCATAATATAGTTATTTGCAATTTTCTTTACTATTAATTAAAATTATAATCTGTAACTATTTTTTCTCTTCCTGTGGTTTGGTCTAAGAAATATTCATAATTAGAAATTCCAAGGAAAGAACCGTCAATATTATAAAGATTTCTATAACCTAATCCCTGTAATGCCATAATTACATTATAACTTCTTTGAGAAGACCTACAATGTAGATAAACCGGAATATCTCTTGGAATTTCATCAAGTCTATTTCTAAACTCAGACATAGGTATATTAATTGAATTTATAAGATGACCTTGTGCAAATTCATTTGCCTCTCTAACATCAATTATAAAAGCTTTGTTTTCTACAAGTTCTCTTACTTTGTATACAGGGACTTTCTTAAAGTCTGCATGCATTACATTAAGTGCTACCAAAGCAGTATGATTTACAATATCTTTTGCTGTTGAATAATATGGAGAATAGCATAATTCAATTTCCTTTAAATCCTCTAAGGTTGCTCCCATAGTAATCATTGCTGCAATTACATCAATTCTCTTTTCGGCACTCCCTTTACCAATAGCTTGAGCTCCTAAAATTTTTCCTGTTGGAACTTCAAATATTAGCTTAAAAAACATAGGGTTTGAGTTAGGCATTAATCCTACCTTATCATTTGGAATTGTATAGGCAAAGTCATAATTAATTCCATATTTTTTACAGTCTTTTTCATTTAGTCCCGTGCTTGCAACTGTCAAGTCAAATATATGTATACAGCTTGAGCCAATTACCCCTTTATTGTTATGATATTTTCCAAACATATGGTCTGCCGCCGCCCTTGCCTGTCTTTGAGCAGGCCCTGCAAGTGCAAGCCTTACCTTATCTCCTGTAAGTTTGTTAGTTACTTCAACTGCATCTCCCACTGCATAAATATCAGGATAATTAGTTTGATAATTATGATTTACTAATATAGCACCTGTTTTTCCAAGCTCTATACCACATTCTTTTGCAAGTGTAGTTTCAGGAGAAACTCCTATTGCCATAACTACTGCCTCAGCCTTAACTTTCTTACCGGATTCCAATATCACTTCATTTTCTTTAATCTCAACTGCTTTCTCATTTAAGTTCATGTCCACACCCTGATCAAAAAGCTCTTTATGAACCACCTGTGCCATATCAAAATCAAGTGGTGCTAGAACTTGGTCTGTCCCCTCTATTAAATGAACTTTTTTTCCTGATTCGATTAAATTTTCACAAACTTCAAGCCCAATAAATCCTGCTCCGACTACTGCAACTTCCTTTACTTTATCTGTTACAAGATAATTTTGTAATTTACTTATATCTGTTGTATGCCGACACGAAAAGTGGCAAATTGCGACACAAAGAATGGCAAATTCTTATTGTTATCCACAAATGACAAAAAAGCTAAGGCAGTTATATAAATATTACCTTAGCTTTTTAAAATTTAAAATATTTAGTTTACCTTTTAAAGGCTATTTAAAGCCTCTTTAATTCTTGTATTTGCAATATTGAAATACTTTTCTTGTATTTCAAAACATATAAAATTGCGGTTATTTTTAATTGCTGCTACTGCTGTTGTTCCTGAGCCTGCGAAAGCATCAAGTATAGTATCCCCTAACTCGGTTGAGTCTTGTATAAGTTTAGCTATTAATTCTACTGGCTTTTGTTCCTTACATCAATAAATATTCATCTGTCTTCATAAACTCTTCTACTTCAGTTTTAAAAGTCTGAGGTATAGTATCAAGGGTATCCCTACCATGTTTAATACGACTTGCATAAAATTTTATTTTAGCTTTTCTTCTTCTACTCATTCTTATCTTCCTCCATGTCTGCTTTTATTAAGTCTGAAAGTACATCAACTCTTGAAGTAATCTCTTTTTTAAATTTTTCAAGTTCACTTAGCTCTTGAAACATTACAGCCACACTAATACCTACTACTGAACCTGTCTGATTTCGAGTGAAATCTGTATTTATTCCTTGTAGCTTTAAGTCTGTAAGAGTGCTAACTGTATCATCATCTTTAACAGTCATTATAGATGTGTTATCTTCACTTAATTTACTCCTTAAATCGTCTAATTGAGCAAAGTTTTCAATTTGAATTACAAATGTAGTACTATAATGACTAACTATATCAATTTCTGTCTTATCCTTTAAAATTAGTTTTGCCATATTATTTCCTTTCTTAATGTTATTAATTTAAAAATTCTATTTTGGTTATTATTGTTCTACCAAATGTACTTGCATCGCTTCCTGTTTTATTAAGAATTACTCCTAGGGATAGGAAACAATGCTCATTAATAGAACTTACATCTATTATTAATTGTCCTGAAGTATCTAAGTGTTCAGGACTACTATGAGATGACATTCTACTACTTTGCCAAATTTCAATCTTTGATGCTAAAACATCTGCACACTCTCCAACTAAATACGCTCCTTGTGGCTTTCCTGCTCCTCTTTGTATCCCTACTGTATAATCTGCTTTTTTACTACTTGCTCTACCTATATAGCCGTGAATAGCGATTTCTGATCTGTTAAAACTTAGGGCATAAGGACTTACAATCGTATATATATGTCTATAAGAAACAACTACTTGCCTGTAATGTGTTAAATTAACCGAAGTATTTGGAGTTATACCAATGCCATAATCTTGTTCAGCGTAGTATTGATTTGATAAAAATGTTGTTCCTATTTTTAAATTAAGTCCACCGTCATATATACCTTTATAACCGTAATCATTCATGGAGTTATAAAAAAATATTTCACCTTTAGCAACAAACCCCTTTTCAGCCACCCCTGACAGTAAATAACCGTCAAAGGTGGCTGAATTAAAAGCCACTTTAGAATTTCTATACTGATTTAACTCATTAGTCGTATTATTCAACTGATTTCGTACATTATTCAATTCATTAGTAGTATTGTTTAACTGATTTCTAATTGGCTCAGGGTGTTCCATAGAGCCAACTAGCCCACCCGGCATTGCAACTCCTGCCCTTATATTTTCAGGGCGATAATTTGGTGCATCTACTGCAACCCAATTTATAGCCCCCAAACGCCACCACGCAGGTACTTTAGCTAAAAGCTTACGACCACCAAAGCCATTATAATGCGAATCCCATACAATAACTTCATTGTTCCAAGGTGCTATTAAATCACCTACTAGTGGATTTAATAGTTTCATAGTTCCACTAACTCTTAGACCATTTTCGCTCGTAAATGTTACACCCTCTTGAACCCAATCAGCTCTAGCATTACCTAAATGGCTACCTGCTAGCCTAACCCTCGGACTCCACCTCCAACTATTATTTGTATCATCATGGTGTCTTCCATATACTCCCTCATTGAAAGCAGTCATTAAGTTCCCGTTTTCCCACCATACGTTCAATGCTGTAGATTCTCCACCACGGTTTGGAATAGTACCAGATATTTTTAATCCATTTTTACTCGTGAAAGTTACACCTGCAACTACTTCATATGGTTGTGCAGTACCTAGGTCATCAAATTTGACCGAAACTTGAGGACTGTTATCCTCTCTATAATAGTATGCATTTTGAAAAGGCAAGTGAACTGTTAATATTTGTCTTTGTGTATCCCAATACAATCCACTTGAAGAAACAACACCAATCATATAATTATTATCTTTTGTATTGACTGTTGTAATAGTCCCCTCAGTTATTTCATCATTACTATCACTAGTAATAGTAGTAAATCCTCTTAAAACATGCGATTTTAAAGCTGTTACATCATCTGAACCTACTCCACCACCTGCTTTTAGCCATATTCCTTGTGCCATTTATACCCCCTTTAACATTACAGTTACATCAGTAGTTGGTCGTTTTTTGTTACAGTAAAAAGTTATACTTCCATTTGCAGTATTAAATCCGTCTATACATTCAGCTGATTTTTTATATTCTTTATTTGCTGCTTTTGGTATCACTGGAGAGCCAATAGGTATATCATTTTCGCTAACTCCCTCCACACTTACCGTTTGTAAAAATGTATTATTATCATTTTGCCAGTTTGCAGCTCTCAAAATTATAGTTCTTACTTTTGTATTCTTTTTTATCTCATCATTAAGAGCCTTGCCTTGGCTCGCTGCAAGTGGTAGGTCGGCTCTATCAGTTATACAGTTATTTATTAATTGGTCTTTATTTAAAACATATTTAAATGCAGTTTTAAGGTATGCAAATAGCTTTGAGATATTTACTTTACTTGCAAATTTGGACATAAATACATCAAAACTTGATATTTCTGATACTTTGCCACTATCATCAAATATAGGTTCTTGTATTGATTTTATATCTGCAGTGTACTTTGCTATTTTGACGAAGTCATTATCTGACACGTCTAAAGTTATTTGATATGCATTGTCAAAAGCAAAAAACAATGTATACTCATAACTTATTTCCTTTTCGCTTATAGCTGGTACTCTTTCTCCTATTACGTCTTGACCTATACAGTAAAGTATCTCTTCAGTATCTGATGTTTTTGCATATATTCCTATCTGTTTTAGTGTATATTCTGTATTATTACTAAGATTAGATAAGGTTAGTAATAGTTTAGTTTTACCCTCATCTTTTTTAAATTCAATTTCATCTAATTGTAAATTTTGTTTTAATCCTTGTATTGTAAGTAAATCTTCAGGTGTATTTGAGTATCCTGTGCCACCTTCTGCTTTAGTAAAAATAAGAGTTGCTCCTGCAACTAAATTTGCCTGCAACTCTTTTCCTTTTTTGGTCATTAAAAATTCCATTATCTTACCTCTGCTTTAATTCTTTTACATTCAAATACATAAACTGCTGTAAAGCTTTTGCAAATTTTTTCTCTGTAAACATCATTAGCAAAAACAAAGTCAAAATGTGCAGGTCTTACATTTCTAAACCATTCTTTAGCTATTGCCTCATTCTCTATAAGTTCTGCTGTTGTAATTCTTACTGTGAAAATACAATCTTTTTCAGTTATCTTTACTTCTCTTGCACCTAGCATGCTTTTTAGCATGTATTCTAAATTCTTTATAGTCGGTTTAAGTTTTTGATTTTTCTTTGCAAATATTCTATATCGTCTTTGCTCTAAGCTAAGACTTTTATCAAGCTCAAGAGCATAATCATCTTCATATCTTTTAATTGTATCTACACATTTGAGTATATAAAGCTCATTAATAAAGCTTTCAACTGCTTTATAGAGTCTATCAAGCTCTATCTGTTCTGCATTAAAAAGTTCTTTTATCTGCTTACATTCACTAAAAATATAAGGTATACAATCTTTTAACATACTATTTACCTGCCTTACTTATTAATGGATTAGCTACATCTGGGAAAAATCTTTCCTCAATATCTATTGATGTATTCATTTTATTAATTAGCACATTATCAGCATCTGCTACTCCCTCACAATTTAGTAATATACTAAGTATTTGTGAATATGATACCTTTATCTTACCCCTAGACTCAAAATCTAAATTTATAAAATATTCTTTTAGTTTTATTTTAAGCTCTGCTATTACATTTTCTAATGTTGCACCCTCTTTAAGATATACTCTGCCCATAACCATTATAGGCAAAGGCTTTGCTGCCTCTACTCTTACATTTACTCCTGCTAGCCTGCTACTTTCTATAAGTTCTGTAACTTGATTAACTAGTTGAGTGCTAGCCTCTGTATTATCATTTCCTATAATAATTACATCAACTGTACCATTGCCTCTCGCTAAATCTATTACTTTAGCTTTTCCTACCCCTACAACTTCTTTAGCCTTTACCTTATACCATGCAATGTTACCATATCCTGCTGAGGCTTTTTCATACTCTTTAATTCGTTTTCTATACGCCTCATCAGTTTCTGCATCGTATCCTCCACTTGAGGGATTTTCATTAGTTACAGATATAAGTCCTTGATATGGTTTTATAAATTTATTTATTGCTCCTGCTAAAGCTTTCTTGCCTGCTCCTATTTCTTTACATCTTGCAGGTACTACAATTTTACCAGTGTGATTAATTGTGTATATACCTGTTACATAATATGTAAAATCTTCTGACTTTGCTCCTACTTCATTTGTAATTACTGTGTTTGGCAGTCCTGTTATAGTCAAAACTACTTCTTCATAGGTGGCAGGTAGTCTTTTAATTCCATGATTATTTATTCCAAGCATATCAAGGTCTTCTCCGGTAGCTGTATCAAGATGACTTCTATCTATAATACTTTCATATTCTGTACTATAAAGCCTAGCTATTTCATTCGCTACTGCCTGCAAGTTATCCATTGTAAAACTACCCTCAAGCTTACTCTCTTTATTAACTAAGCTTGATTTCATTCTCTCAAGTATTTTTTCTTTTGTATTATCCATATATAAAACCTATTCTACTTTCTTTTTCTCCATATATAGTTTTAACTTTAAATTCTATTTCTTGTATGCTTTCATTTCTTTTAAATACAAAGTTTTCTACTGAAAGTATATAAGGATTGCAAAGTAAAGTTTCAGTTATATACCTTTTTGCCTCACTTTCAATTACATCTTTATTAGTGCTAAGTCCTACAAGGCTTTCTAGTTCTGTACCAAAATCAAAACTGTAAGCTTGGTATCTATATCTTACAGTTTTTAGTGCCTTATATATCCATATTTTAAGTGCCTCATTACCATAGACTTTATAATAATTGCCATTGCAAACTTTAAATTCATTGTTTCCAAAATCATAAGCCCATTCTTCATAAAGAGGTAAGTTGTCTTTATTTTGTATTTTATCTATTGATACTAAATTAGGAAAAATAGTCATATTAAATACCTCTAGTTATGTTATTTTACATAAAACAAAAAATTTATTATCTACTTGTTGCACTAACACTTTATCATTTAAAGAGAGTTTAAAAGTATTATAAATACTCTGTAAAACATCTTTTAAAGATGTTTCTTCTGTTTGTATGCTTGCTATATCAATATTTAAATTTAAGCTAGCATTTACAAACACATTATCTGATATAGCATTTGCATCATTTATTTTTATAGCTAGTGGCTCTAATTTGGCTACCACTGCTATCTGCATTTGACTTGGGTTATGTTTACTTCCATGTTTTTCCATGTGTTCTATTATACTACTATAAGGATTCATGTTATCATCTCCAGTCCTAGGCTCATCTTGTGGTTGCCTCTTTCAAAAGTATGTGTATCATCTGTTATTTTAAACTTTCCCATTAGATTACTAACTGTATCTATGATATAGACACCTTTACCTGATATACATTTTATATCTCCAAAAGCTGACTCTATACTACAAGTATTTTCAAGAGTTTTTAAAAGTAAAGACGCTTCTTTTTTAGCGTCCTTATCTTTTTCTTTTTTATAAACTTCTTGCATAATTCCAAATTTAAGGTCATTATCATTTTTAACTTCTCCTATGACACTTCCTTTATCATCAAGTATTTTTACAATATTAACCATGTTTTCTATACTACTTTTATAGTTGGCATCTGATATATTTGCATTCCCCGAAAGCACAAAAACCATATCACTTGCCTTTAGTGCAACTGATATTTTATCTTCATCTGCGTAAATATAGTACTTATCTCCATAGCTTTCTGATATAACAGAGTATATAGTTTTATCTCCTACTGCTGCTATCTCTTTATGCTCACTACTCTCTGCAAGACTTCCTACTTTTATATTAAACTCATTTAAAACCTTACGAGTTATCTCACTAGGAGTCCCCTTGTACATTCCACCTACTGCTTTACTTTTATCAAGATACATAGTAAGGTCTTTTGATTCAACTGCTACCATATTACCTGCTAGGGTATTGCTTACACTTACTATAATGCCTAGATATATTTTTTTATTATTATCATCAAATAAACTTATTGTATCTCCTACCTTTGCTATGAACTCTGTAAGTCCTGATTTATATTTATAAGCATAAGAAAATGATACTTTTCTAGTTATCTGTTTCTCATCACCTGACCATTTAATGGTTGTGTATAGATTGGATATATCTTTATCATTTACTATAAGTTTCATGGTATTATAAGTGTCATTCCCTTTCTAAGTTTTTTAGGATTTATATTGCCATTAGCCTGTGCTATTTTTTTCCATTCATTACCATTACCATAATATTTACAGGCTAGCCCCCACAAGGTAGTTTTCTCATTTACAATCTCAGTCCTACCTGCTTTAGGAGCTGATTCTTTGCTCCTTTCAGCCAGTTTTGGTTCTTTACTCTTTTCTCCTTCTAGTTTTGCGACGGTAGGTATAGTTATTTCCTTGTATTCTTTAAGGCTCATTTCTATGTATAAATCTTTTTGACCCTCTTTATATGTTATATTTACACTTTCTATAAGACATAAAAAATTGGTAGTAGGATTAGTAATAATTACTCTAAGTTTCTTTGACTCATTCTTCCAACTTTCTATTAAGTTTAAGGTATTTGTAATATCATTTCTAGCTTTAAATCTTGATCCATAAGCAGGTAAAAAAGTCTTTATACTAACTTCCTTAAGCCCTCTTTTACCTGCTATTAATATCTCTCCCACTTGGTCTATATTTGCAGTTGTATTAGATACCTTATCTGTTACAGTTATTTCACTAGGGTTTATATCAAATTCTAAAGTTTTATTTGTTTCATCTTTTAGCATTACTGTTCTTGTTTTCATTGTCTATCTACCTTATCAAGCTCTCTTACAATCTGCATAGCAATTTTGTCTATGTCTGCCTCTTCTCTAATTACAACCGAGCTTATATTTACATTTACACTACTAGCTGTTTTAGATTGGTTATCATTATTTAAAATATTTATGTCTTGTTTTTGTAGTTGCACTGGTTGTGAACTTTTATTTTGCCACATATTTTCAGCTTGATTTCTAAGCATTTTATTAGTATCAGAATTTGAGTATATCTTTGTACCCGTTGGCAGACTTATAAGCTCTTTACCATGCTCTGCTACTGTTGTAATTCCACCACTAAAATACCTTGTACCATTTGCATGTGCTGGTATTGTATTTGTACTATTAAATGATACTTTTTGATTTATTTCATGGCTTTTATTAGCTATAGTGTCCGTTGAGCCTGTAAGATTTTTCAAAGCATCTGCTACTGTCTTGATGAGTCCACCTATACCGTCAAGTATAGGCTTTATTATATCCCAAGCTACTTTAACTGCTGCACTTATAGCAGGGAAAGCCGTTTCAAAAGCTGACATTAGTACACCTACTGTACTAATTATTAAATCAAGTATAGGTCCTACTATGCTCCATAAGCCCTCAAACACTGCTGATATAACCGGACCTGCATTTGATATAAGATTTTCTATTAATCCTGTATGTTCCCCAACAACTGACATAGCGGCTGAAAATTTTTCTGAAAGACCTGCTACAATTTTTTGAATTGTTGGAAATACTGCAACTGCAACTGACAATAATGCATTAAAAATATCCATTATTATTGGCGTTACTGTTTCTATAACATCTGAAACAATAGTAAATGTTGATACTATTACAGGTAATATACTAGTAAAAATTGTTGAGAGATTTGACATTACAGCACTAAAGCCTGCTGTAAATTTATCAAAAATAGGTTGTAACTGTGTGAATATCTCAGTTATAGCACTTGTTATTGACGGCATATTATTATTTAATGTATCAAGTGCTTTACTTATAACAGGTAGTGCTTTCTCGCCTATATTTACTAACATTACCATACCTGCATTTTTTATTTTATTTGCCATTCCTGCTACATTACCAGTCTGTCTTTTAAATGCCTCATCTGCCGCACCACTTGCCTCATACATAGCTTTTGTCTTATTTGTAAAGTTTTCTGCTTGTGAACCAGCGAGAGCTAAAACTGCATTTTTAGCCTCAACACTTGAAAATAACCCTGCAAAAGCCACTTCATCTCCCTTAACAGATGTTTTAAGTTTTTTAAGTATTGAGTCAAGCCCCTCACTTTCAAGCGCTGCCGCACCGTTTGCATAACCTAGATTTTTAAGTGCCTTACTCATGTCAGCCGTCGGAGACATGAAACCTTGTAAAGTAGCTTTTAGCTGAGTACTTACCTCAGCTGTATTACCTGTAACACCTGTTAAAGTAGACATTGCACCAAACAACTCTTCTTGAGATACTTTAAGAGTTGATGCCAACGGTACTACTGAACCCATACTGGAGGCTAGTTCAGGAAAGGAAGTTTGACCAAGTTTAACAGTCATAAAGGCTAAATCTGCTGCCTTTTGCACTGCACCAGCAGAAGTATCTCCATAGCCTTTTGTAACGGCTGACAACATTCTTACTGAGTCAGCTGTTTCAGCATTTCCTGCCTTTGCAGCTTTAGCCGCAATTTCAAGTTGCTTAGTTGAGTCGGCTGATTCTCCGAACGCTGATACAACCTCATACAAGCCACTTGTAAGATTATCTGTATCAATACCTGTATCAAGTGATATATTCTTCACTTGTTCTCCCATTTTTTTTACCTTAGCTGATACATCGCCGTCAAGTAGAGTTGATACATTAGACATCTGACTCTCAAAGTCGACTGCCTTTTTAACTGCCAATGCTCCTGCAGCTGAAACAGCTGCCATTCCTGCTGCTGCCCCTGCTGCTGTAAGTTTGGATATTGCTCCAAGTGCCTTAGACACACCTTTTACTACAACCTTTACAATCTTATTATTTTTTACTCTATTTATAGCATTTCTAACACTGCTAAGCCTTGACATTGCATGTTCTGTCCTAGCTCTTAAATTTACCATTACATTTCCAAATGGGCGAAGTCTATTCTGCACTGATTGTATAGCTCTAAAAGCTGCACTATTTCTGATTCTTAATTCTCTTGCTCTTATACGCTGTCTATCAAGTCTTTGTAATTCGCTTCTTGCTCTTGCAACTTGTCCCTCAAATCTTCTTGATGAAAGTGCTGCCTGTCGTAATGCTCCTGATACATTATCTGTTACACGCAGTACAGCACCAAATACTTCAGCCGCCATTAACTCCCTCCATAAAACTCACTTAAAGCTATCAGAAAAGCATTTTTAAGTATATCAAACTGCCTTTCTTCATTTATCTGTGCTATTGCTAAAAGAATAAGTTTTTTTTCTCTATCAAGACTATCAAGATATTCAGGATGAAAACCTCTTTCTAAGAAGTACGCATATAGATAACCTGTTTGCGTACTTTTTATCAGTTTTTTATTTCTTCTATCTCATTAACCTCTTCTATACTGGTTGCTCCTATAGCCCCTGAAAGCTCCATTATTATATTTACCAACTTGTTTCTATCAACTATTCTAAACATCTCACACACCATACAATGCTCTTTTATCATGCTTTTTTCTACCATATACTTTGCAAGTTCTTGTAGTGTTTCGGACGCATAATAGATTGTATAATAATCATTCTTTAAAGCTTCATCACTATACTCTGTACATTCTATGATTTCTTGATTAGTTAAGCCCCTAAGTTTAATTTCTAGGTCTAAATCTTTTACTCTCACAAGTTTTGTTTTAAACTTTTTCTTTTCTTCAATCCTTTTTAATGCCTTTTTGGCAAAATCTTCAAATACCATAGTTTTCTCCCTCATCTTATTTTCCTTTAGTCTATTGTTTCAAGTATAATCATATCACTTGGCGTAAATCCAAACGAAAATTCGCTTTTTACTACTGCACCCATTTCGTATGCGATAGGAAACTCATTGAGTGCCACATTGTTAAGTTGATACCTTTCTACTTGCCCACCTATTGCGTCAGGGTCTTTTAACTCCGTTACAATAGTTCCTCTCACATCTTTACCCTCTAAAATCTTTTCAAGCACTTCTTTAAACACGCTTGTAGTTCTAGTAATTGAAAGTGTACCCTCTCCCTTAAGCCCTGTTATCTTTGTATCTATATCCATTCCTACCTGTACGTCCTCCCTTTGAGGGGTTATTTTTAAATCAATCTTTGTCGCCGTTGCAATCAAAAGCCCATTGTAAAAAATTCGTGCATGAGTGCCTGACAAATATCTATTACCCTTAGTTCTTGACATATTTCCTCCTAAATCCTAAAGTGTTATTTTAAGTTGCATATCTTCCATGGCATCTAAAATTCTTAGATTGCCACTAAGTGGTACAAAAGAGCCTGTATTTGCTTTTAAGAAGTCAATAGGTTTCATATTAGAAGTATCTACACCCTTTTTAACTAAATATTTTTTTATCTCTTCTATATCTAAATCAATGTTATAGCCTTCTTCTTTATCTATAATTACATCTTCAAGTTCTCTAAAATAAGTCATTATTGCACCTATCAAAAGCCTTTTATCTGTATATGAGTTATTACATTTACCAACATACCTATCTTCAAATGTTTTTATAATATCAGCTCTTATTAAGTCGCAAGCCTCAACTATCTTTATCTTTTTAAAGTCCTCTAAGCTATCAGATGTGATAGTTTTTAGACTTGTTACTGCTCTTGCAATCTTAAACTTTTCGCCGTCAAATATAATTATTAACTTTCCTGCGTCCACATCTGCATTAGGGTTTTCAGACTGTTTCACATCAACCACTTCATCAAGTACAGTATAAGTAGCTGAGTGTTCAAGTGATGTAGCTGCTAAAACTCCTGCTATCCTTGCAGTGTATTGTGAGGTTGTAACTTGTTTAACTGTATTTGTCTTTTTATCAATTATGCCTATATCAGATGTAGTAAAATTAATTACTGCATAGCTATCTGCCTCTACATTTGCAAGTACTGCTTTCCACTTTTTATATCTCTCTTTTTTAGCTTTACTAAAAAAAGTAGCTACCGTCTGTGCTTTATCTCCCGGCATCTCCGGAAATGCAAAATAGTCAAAATCCAAACTATCTATAAGCTTTAATGATTTTTCTACATCAACCTTTCCCTCACTTACTACTGCCCTTACGGCAATTACCATAGCAGGCTTAGACATAAAAGCATAGTCTATATAATCTAAGTTTTCTGCTTTCCAATCTGTTGTATTTACTTCGGTTATATTATTATATGCAGTTACTATCTGCGTTTTAGTACTGTCATTAAGTAATAGTAATACCTTACCTCTACTACTTCTTTCTACTGCTGTACTAGCCTTTTTACTAAACTCAATCACTAAGCTTGGTAGTCCCATAATCTCCTCCTTATAATTTTAATTTTAATTCTTTCATTTTTTCGTAAACTTCTTCTTCTACCTCGATACCGTCTGAAAAGTTAATATTAAAAAGCAGATGTCCAAGGTCATCTGCTATCATCTTATTTATATTTTGTATAGTGAAAAACCTATCTTTAACTTTTATAACTGTACCTATAACATCACTTAACCTATCAAGACAATCATAGATAGCGGCATTAGTACTTTTACTTTCCTGCATAAATGTAATATCAACTAATACAGTCTTATATCTTGCCTTAGCTCCTTGCTCTAATATCTCGCTTTGTGGTATTAACTGTATGTGTAACAATGGATATACGCTTAATCCATTTATATCCTTTGTTTGTGCTATATCCTCTGTAAATATATTTATATCTGAAAATTTAGAGCCAAGTTTAACTGTAAGACTCTTTTTTATATCATTTAAACTTATCATCTAAATTCATTCCTCATAGCCTGTATCATGTTATTTATGTCATTACTTAAATGAGCATTTCTATAATTTTCTAACCCATTCTCTAAAAAATGAACTCCACTGGTTCTGCCTGTCGTTCTTCCACCTCTTGTAAGTCTACGACCATAATTAACAGCAGGACCGTACTCTGTATTATTATAAATTTCTATGAGTAAATCCCTACCCTCTTTCTTTAATCTGCTTTTAAAACGTCTTCTAAGTGTACCTGTCTTAACTGGTGTTAGGTTTTTTATTTCTGCCATAGCATTTAGACCCATTTTTTTAGCCTCACGCTCAAAAATTCTTTGATTAAACTCATTAAGTCCACGCTCTAACATAACTGATAATTCTGTTAAACTTCTCATACGCTCTCCTTTTTTAACTCTGTCTGAGAATGACTTATATATCTAAAGCTTTTGCTTACTCTACCGATGTATTTATCGTTAGATGCAGTAATTACAATAACTTTATCATTTTCATTGCAGCTAATATGAGGGGCTGCAAAAACTTTAAAGTCATTATTAGTTTCATTTGTTATCGTACCTCTACTTGCCACTGAATTACTTGATAGACTTAATGCACAAGGTATGTCTTTATAAATAAGAACATCTTTTAATTTACTTTCAAAAGTTTCAGTATCTTTAACTAGTATTTTTCTGTAAACACTCATCTTATCATGATAAGTTTTACTTAATATCTTAGCCTCGTTTAGCATCTTCCTTGTCTTTCTTTAAATCAGCTTTACTTTCTTTATCTTTAACTTCCAAACTACTATCTTTTTTAGTACTTCTAAATAAATAACCTAGCCTTTTAGTAAGTTCCATAATCTCTCCTTATAGGGGCTTTAAAGGTTATTTAAAGCCCCTTTTTAGTGTATTTAAACCATTTTTATTAGCTTATACTTTGACATAGCTTTTATCTGCTTATCTGTAAAATTGTCTTTGTTTATAACATTTGAGTAGCTTATTTGTGTATCTCCTCTAGTTACACTGGATACACTACCCTCAGTATTAACCTTATAACTATCTACTACTATCTCTCTTGCAAGGTAGGTAAGTTGTATAGGAAAATCTTTTCGATTGCAGTAGTCTGTTATAGCTGCTTTTGCGTCCTCACACATAATAGTAAGTAAACTATCCAAACTATTATCAGTTATCCCAAGCACAAGCTTAACATCTTCTATCATAATCCTCCTATGCAGTTGCCACATTTACTCTTACTGCACTAAGCATTGAATCTTTAACCCACATATCATGATACTTTCTATAAGCTATAAGCCAAGCATCTGCTGATTGATTTTCGTCTGGAATTATAATCTTACCTTTGTCTTGTTTACATACTGCCACTGCTGCTTGACGTGGCATAACAATCCAGTTAATAAGTTTTGCATCTGCTTTCTTTTCAAATCCACCTGTACTATCATCTTTAAATGTATACCCTGTATACATTCTATCAGACGGTACTGATATAATAGGTACATCATTTATAAGTCTTACTCTTGTATTTACTTCTCCAACTTTAAAATCTGCTATATTAATGCTTTTACTAAACTCACTTGAGGCATTTAGTTTACCTCTCATAAGTCCATTAATACAAATCAACAAAGGAGTACTTTCTCCTACTTTATCTTGTACAAATGCTATATCATCACATATAGCCTTATAAATCTTCTTTTCATCATGGTCTGCTTCTATCTTGTTACCATCTGCAAGTTTAGCAATCTTTGAATATCTATAAGCATCTATTTCCGGTACTACTTTAGTTCTTTGGAACTCTCCAAGTACTTCCCCTGCCGACACCACAAAGTTACTTTCATCAATATCCATAGAATCAAGACTAAACTTCATACCTCTATCCATAGTCATTTCAACTGTTTGATATTCTAGTGTTACAGAGCCTTGTGGATATCCAGTACTACGGTCATAATTTTTAAGTCCTGTTAAACTCATTTTAGGTATCTTAATCTCTTTACCACCTTGATATATTACATTCCCTGCATTCTCGTCCATAAAGCTTGACGTAAGTAGCTCTATTGCCTGCTTATCAAGTTCTTTTTGAAACATTGCTGCTGTTGCTATTGTATTTAGTGCCATTTTTTTCTCCTTTATTTTCTTAGTGCTTTTGCAAATGTATCTGCCATGTTAGTACCTTTATTTATATTGCCATAATCTCCGGCATAAGGCGTACGCCCCTTTAATGACTTAGCTAGCTCTGTCTTTACTGCCTCATCAAAAACCACTTTAAAGCTATCTATGTTCTTTTTTGTACTTTCTAAATCCTTAGTAAGTACAAAATCTAAACAACCCTCCGGCAACTCTTTTTCTTTTAAATAATCAATCGTATTACTCTTAAGTTCCTTTGCCTCTAGTGCCTCTAGTCTTTTCTTATAGTCTTCATCAGATGAGTTTTTAACCTTTTCAAGCTCATCTTTTAAGAGTTTATCTACCTCATCTTTAGTATATGTTTTATCTAAAGTTTCATTCTTACTTTCATTACTACTTTCAGCTTGTCTAACTTTTGTAGTATCTGTTACAGTGCTTTCTCCTGTCCCTGTAAGCTCTGCACTAGTTTCTGTAGTAACTTCTGTATTTAAAGTATTTTCTTGTTCCATTTTTATCCTCCATATTTTTTTGTATTAAAAAAAGACTGCATAAGCAGCCTTTAATTACTAAGTGTTTTTTAGTACTGATTAAAATCTATTTTTATTTTATCTTCTTTGTGATTTTCCATATCCCACTCTGCCCATGCGTAAAACTCATCCCACTTGCTACTCTCCCACTCTTTATGAGCAAAGTAATCTTTTTCAAACTCATTAGCTTTATCAAGAGGCAATAACCAACCACTAAGGTCTGCAATATACATATCTTTTAACTGTAAAGTATTATTTTGTTCTGTATCAAGAAAGTATATTTTACCTCGCTTTTTAGCCTCTTCCTGAACTAATTTAAAAAAGTTATTAAAATCAGAATCTCCTTGCGTTCTTAAACCTTTCATTGTCTTTAACCTCTTTCCACACTCCTTTGTGCATTGTTGAACAGAACAGGGAAATAAAAGTTCCATCTCTTTGTGTAACCAACAATTTATCATCTTTAAGATACATAACTGCATCATCGTCTTGTCCCTGCCATGCTCCTATTTTTCTTATTTGGTAAGTTTTTCTAACATCAAACATAAGCTCTTTATAGTATTTTCTATCTTCAGCTTTTTTTACATCAAGTCCAAACTCTCTTATATGCTTTCCACCTTTCCTACCAAATTGGCTATCTTCCACTTTAAGTGGAGCATGCTTTATGTCATGTACTTGTTTTCTTATATCTTTTACTAGAGTATCATCACCATACTTAGATTGCAAGAACTTATTTAAACTAGGCATATCTTTTCCAAGTATATTTTTATAATACTCATAAGCCTCTCTATCTTTAGTTTTATTTTTATCTTTTTTATTTAAAAGGCTCATCTTACCTTTTTCATCTTCACTAAGGCTATTATACCAATCCTTATAGTTTAAATTTGACGGCACTGTTATATACTTACCGTCTGCATTTCTTGCTGCTCTTTTAGTAACTGCTTTACTGTCAAAATAAGGGATAGTAGTACTACGACAATTAGGGTGTAAGGGTGGCATATTTACTCCCTCTTTTGCATCTTCACAGTCAAAAACTTCTAAGTCATTATCCCTACATATAGTACTAGTTTTTCTATCTAATGTAGCTAAAAACTGATACTTACTAGCCCCACACTCCCTATATGAATCAATCGTACTTTTTTCATGTATTCTAGCTGTTTCAGTCCTTACAAGTCTTCTTGCATTTGAGGCAGATACATTGACCCTGTCTGTAATCCTCTTAGCCATTTTGTCTATACCCTCGCCCCTTATCGTTCCTGTAATGATAGCATCTTTTATATCCTTTATTAGATTTTTACCACTACCCCATATAGCTCTTGAAAAGTGTCTACCACTCCAGTTAGTTGCTACTGCTATTTTTATATCTTCAAGTGAGGGAGCAGTAAAGTCAAAAGCTATACCAAAGCCTTTTTGTGTATTATAGATACCTCTAAAATAGCCGTCTTTGTAATTATCAAGTAAAAATGCTTGTATACTTATCTGCTCTCTATTTTTTAGCTCCATAACAATTCTTTCAATGTTAAGTTGCATTACTTCAAGATGTGTTATATAGCCTTTTTTAGAATAGAGTTTTAAAAGATTTTCAAAGTCTTTACTTGTCTTTTCTATAAGCTCAAGAGCCTCTTTACTTATTTCTCCGACTTCTTTAAGCTTTAGATTTTCTTTAGCTGCCTTTTCTGCCATTTTCTTAAAATCAATCTTTTTAAATTCAAGATTAGATAGTTTCTTTCTGACTTCATTAAGACTTATATTCTCACTATCTGCTAAAGACTTATAAAGCTCTTCAACTTCTTTTCGTATCTCATCTAATGCCTTTTCGTAAGAGTCTTTTAACTCAGTATTTATATATTCTTCTGTTAAATTGATACTTCTTTTTTTATCTTCAGTTCTCCTCTTTTCCCAATAATCCTTACTATTCATCTTCTCTTTCTGATTCTAAAAATAGCCCCTCATTACGTTTAGTTTCTTCTTCTATCCTTAAAAGCTCTTCTTTTGCATTATCTACAATGCTCGCAGGTAATGTATTAAGTTGTGTTTCTTTTGATACTATACCCTCTAGTTTAGCTGTATTTTCAATCATTTCCTTTGTGTTATCCACAAAGTTACGCTCATACACTTGTTTTATACTTCCTGCGTCAAAACTTTTACGCTCTCTTATGTTGATAAAATCTGTAATTATTCTAAGCTTTTTAGCAAGTGCAAGCCTAAACTTATTTTCTTTCATAATTGCAAGTTGCTCAAGTCCTATTAACTTATACCTTATTGCTATACCTGATAAGTCTCCTGCAAAACTCTCATCAGTCATTGCAGGCACTTGGCAAATAAAAAACAAATCCTTGAATAGTCTATTTTTGTAGTTTTCATTGCTTGCATCATTACTATTTTTAGTTAAAAATGATGCACTACCTTTCTCATCTAAAAATATAACCCTATTATTTCTAAGTGATTTTTGTGATTCCTCTGTACTTAATTCATTTCCATTTGCATCTGTAAATCCTCCACCTGCTCCTACTATCGTAAGATACGCATCAGTAAAATAATCCATGTCATTTGCCGTATCCGACTGAGCTCTATCATAAGCATCTATTATTGATATAGCCGTTTCATAATCTCCAAGCATTTCCTCATTGTTTAAATACACTATCAGTGGCACATCGGACAAGTAATGACTTTCTATGTCTATAAGGTCATAAACTGCACTTTTATTTCGTCTAACAAAGTGCCATATTTCGCTTTTGTCATATACATCTGCATAGTCAAAAAGTAAGTTACCGTCTATATCCTTTACTTCCCATATATGCACTGCACACTCCAAAAACTCATCAGGGCGTGAGGAGTATATAGGTATCCACTCCTCTCCCTCATATTTTTTACTTTTAAGTTTTCCGTTTTCGTTTATATATAAAAGTTCAAAGCTAATGCCTTTTTTACTTGCCGCCTTAGATATATCATAATTTATGTTATATATCCCCTCCATATATGCACTTAATATCTCGTTAAAGCCCTCATCATCAGTATGAAACTTTATAGGTTTACCTAAAAAATAACTTGTTGCCATATTTGTAATGTATCTTGCAAAGCCATGTGCTATCTTATTATTTGGCTTTCCTGCTGCTACACTTCTAAGCTTTATAGCATCATTTTCTGACATATAGTATCTATCAAGTTTTTCATATTTTAAAACTTCATTGTTTCTGAACTTACTTACAAGTTTAGTTAAAAATCTCTCATTTAATATTTGTTCTAGCTTAAACTTATACATTTAATACTCCTATAATCCAAGTTCCTTTTTTGACATAAGTCTTGCCTTTTTCTTTACTTTGATATCTCCATTGACCACCTCAACAAGCCCTGTCAGTGCGTCAGGTGCATCATCATGCTCATTTTTTCCTTTTCTCTGATACTTACTTATTGCTTTGTAAAATTCACTGTATTTTTTTTGCCAGCCCTCTGGCATAATTACCTGCTCCATGACATTACTTGCATTTACTATTATCCTAGTCTTTTTATTTTTAGTTTGTGTAAACCACATAACTTGGCATTTAAAGGCTTTTAAAACTGTTTTTAAAATCCTTAAAACATTTCTTGCAAAGCCCCTACCACCGTTATTACTTTCTATAACACTTTCTCTAACTTGATAAGCTTGTAATCTTCTTGCCACTTCATTTTCTGTAACTTCCATACTTTCATCAGTATAGTAAATATCTACTACATAAGCATAACCACCTATTACGACAGCTGAAATAGAACATAAGTAATCTGCTCCCTCATCTGCTGTATCAGTATAGTTAATAACCCTTTCAGCCATATCCATATCTAGTATGTCATAAGTCTTAAATTCTTTATACAGTGAACCTTTCCTATCAACAGGTATCTGCATATAGTTAGCATTCCAAATGTCCTCATCTAAAGTATTTTTCTTAGTCAGTAAATCCTCTGTTGAATATAAATCCTCGCATATACTTTTATTATTACTATCAAGTGCTGCTAACTTTAATTCAAAGCAACGCTCAGGAAAGTTAGTAAGTAGTCTTCCTGCCAAATCATCAGTAGCCCAGCGTGTTTGTATTACAATAATTAATGCACCGTCAAGCATACGAGATGAAAACGTATTCTTATAAAAGTCCCATATCGCATCTTTAACTGAGTCATTTACTGCCTCTTTAGCATTCTTAATGGGGTCGTCTATAATACCTATATTTCCTCGCATTCCTGTAATAGAACCGTCAAAGCTAGTAGCTAGATAACTCATATAAGAACCCTCTAAGCTCCAACGCTCCATGGCTGCGTCGCCATATTTAATCTTTAAATAAGGAAAGAAAGAAGTAGGGACAAAATAGTTATCATCTGTCTTTATCTCAGTATCATTTATAGCCTCTCTTACAGACTTTGAAAATGTAAGGCTAAGAGTTTGATTATATGAAACTGCTATAACTTGTGCTTTTTTATCCTGTCCATAAACCCAAGTAATAAATGTAGATGCTGTATAACTTTTTCCAAATCCCGGAGGCTCATTAATTATAAGTATGTCAATAGGCTTACCTGTATTAGGATTTATAAGCTTTTTTTCATAAGCAAGTTGCATTACATTACATATCTCTTCTTGATATGTACGCTCTTTTTTAAAAAAGTCAGGATTTCTTAAAAGTGCATACTCTCTAAAGCTTTTCTTTCCTAGTTCAATCTTTTTACTTCTTATGTACTCTTTAGAGTTAGTAAATCCTTTTAAGCTGTCTTGTTTTTCTTTAAACTCCTTTGCAAAGTCTTTTATCACTTTAAACTCCTTAAAAATACCTTTCTCTACTAAGTACATTTACTGCCTCTATATGCTCTCTTAGCATAGTAGCAGCAGTAACTTCTCCTGCATCCCATTTTCTTACTCTCTTTGTATTGTCCCAATTACGCTTATATTCTTTTCTTTTTAAAATATTAGCTTGCTTTCTTGACTGTCTTTCAGTTTTATACTCCTTTAAAGCATTTAAGTAAGTTGATATGCTCTTTGTTGATATACTAAGTATCTTTGATATCTGCTTGATACTTTTTTTATCTGCAAAAAAAAGAGCATAAGCTCTATCTCTCCAATTCATAAGTTTACCTTTTGTATTATTTTACTTCCTGTTTTTGTCGGATTATTTTTGAGCATAAGGATATACTGCACTTAAACAAGTGCCTACCCTTACTATATGCCTTTAAATGGCTTTAAATACCCTTTAAATTTTATTTTTACATCATAGCTTAACTATTTATTACCTAAAATATAAATAGCCTTAAAATGGCTTATTTTTAAATATCTCCTATCTTATCTTTTCCATTTCCTTTTCTGTCTGTTCTGCAAGCTCTATAAGCACTTGTGCAACTTCAGGATAAGACTGTGATATTTCAATAAATACTTTGTTCTTTAGTATATTCATAGCTGTATGCACTGCTCCTACTTCTTTTCTAGCAAGTATCTTAAGCCTTTCATTTGCAACTTGTGCAGACTGTAAGCTTGCTATTGCTTTAGCTGCACCTGTTACATCTTTACTATCTTTATCCTCGTCCATAAGCGTTTCCATAATAATTTGATTCATTAAGAGGTTATTAGCCTCACTAAGTTCAGTGGCAGGTCTTTCTATATCATCTTCAGCGAGTAACTTTGCAAACTGCTTTGCAATTCTTACAGACTCAAACTTTTTTAAATACTTCCTGCCATATCTTCCCACACTGCTAGAACTTATGTCATGCCCCTTATCTTTTAATCTATCAGATATATCCTTATAAGTATCTCCACCCACAAGTCTTTCTTCTACATCTTTCTTTAAATCATCTGGCAAGTTTTCAACCTTAGAATGACTTCTATTCTCAGCCATTTATATCTACTCCCTCATCTACCTTTAACCCAAGTACAATATCAATCCCACTTCCTGTTATAGTAATTATCTCACGACTTACATTAAGCGTTTTATTTTCTACTCTTTTAATATCTATATATCCCTTAGCCTTTAAATAATTTAAAGACCTATTTAAATTGTCTTTAATAGCCTTTAAATGAGAAGTATCAAGTGCAAGTTCTATGACTCTTGTACTTAGCCCCTCCTCTCCTACTCCATCTAAAAGCTCAAGTATATTCCCATTAAGTTCTTTTATATTTGATGTATCTACAAGCTTACTCATAAAGTAGTACCCCCACATCTTTTATATCTCTTTCAGCTAGATTTATACCTATTGGAGTAAGCCAAATCCTAGACTGCATATAGTTATCATTATCAAGCACAAGTTTTACATACTCTTTACTTTTTCCACCAAGATAATAGATAGCATTTTTTATATCACTATCTTTTATAAATCCGGATAGCGGCAAAGTATTTTTAAGTACATTAAGTGTTATATCCTCTCCATAAGTTCTATATAGATTAGCTATTATATTTCCTCGCAGTTCTTTAGTCTTTATTATCTCCACTTGTGATGCATTCATTTTAGCTCCTCTTTAAGTTTAAAGCTAATTCAAGCTTTTCAAGTCTATCAAAAGTACGTTCTATTGTTGTATTGATATTTTGCATACTTTTAGTAATATCTTTCATTGAGCTACTCATAGAGTTCATTTCTTGCATGAGTATGTTTTCCCTTTTTTCAGACTCCTGTCTAATCATAGTTTCACGTTTTGATGCCTCTTGCCTTATCATTTCTTCACGTTTTGCATTTTCGCTCATTAAAAGCGACTCTCTCTCATTAGCAATCTTACTAGCACTTTCAAGCTCTCTTGCAATCTCATGCTTTTGTTTGTTTAATTCCTCTTCTCGTTCCTTATCCCTCTTAAAGTAATAAAAAATGAAAAGTATTAAAAGCACTGTTTGCAGTCCATTCTCAGCTATAAACTTTAAAATTTCATTAATAGTTATATCCATTTAGTTTGCTATACTTACCTTTCTTCTTTTTCTATCTGCTCTATATCCACAATTCCTCTTTTTATATCTAAAAGTGAAGATTCAATTTGCATCTTTATATAACCGTCAAGGTCTTTTATATATGTTTTAAATGCACTTTCAAGATTTGGGCTTACCCCCTCACTTACTGCCTTAAAGACTTCATCAGCAAGTGCTTTAAGCTCATTTCTATCTGCAAGCCCTGCTTTTACCTTTGCCCTTAAATCTTTTGCTCTTAAATGTTCCATAACTTCAACACTATCATATATAATACTATTAATAGTTTTTCTTGCAATTTCAAAAAGATGTGCCGCCTCATCTCTTTTATACATCTTCATTTTTTCTTCTGTTTGCATAAGCACTTGATTTATATATTTAACTCCCTCTTTTGCTATAAAGCAAAAAGCTCCTGTTGCTAATGCTATAACTACTGCTGACATTACTTCCATTACTAATTCTTTCACTTTCTTTTTCTCCTTTGTCTTTAAAATTTATAATAAAAAATCCACTTAAGAATCTTCTTAAATGGATTTTAATATACTTATTTTTAGTTGTAATGTTTAATCGTTTATCATTTTTTTTACTAACTTATAGACTGTAACTGTTGATACACCATATTTAACAGCTAAATGCTTTGCGTTTGCTCCGTCAAACTCTTCTACTATGTTTTTATATTTTTTGTTTTTTATCAGTTCATCAAATTTTGGTATATAAATGGGAGTCCCACCATACTCCTTTGATAAAGCTATAAGATTTTCAATACCTATAATACTAGCATACCCCCTATGATTCTCACTTAAATCTTCTAACTTTATATCATAGTCCATAGTTACTCCCCCTTTATTTTTTATTCAGCTAGCCCATATCTCAAAAGGTCTGGCTCTTTAGTATCATATTCCTTAATCCACTCGCCCTGCTCATTTACCCATGCATAGCTATCTTTATACTTTATATATACATTCTTTGCCATTACTCCTGATTTTGTAACATAGTACCATTTTTCTCCTACCTTAAACCACTGACTAGCACACATAGCACCATTGTCAGGATTTAAATAGTACCAATCCTCTTTTTGTTTAAACCACCCTCTTATCATCTCGCCACCACCGTCAAATACATACCAGTGATTATTTATATACTTCCAAGTATCTTTTAATCTTTTTCCATTTACAAAATAGCAATATTCTCCCCATTCTTTTCTCCAACCTGTCCAAGTCATCTCAGCATAAAGCTCACAAGCCCTAAAAGCACACCATGAAATGAATTGTTGACACCAATATAATCCATTAGCTCCAAGCTTATTTTTTTCAAAAAACTCTCCATATTGGGTATAGTTTTTATCCCCTATATTAGATTGCTTATCATTTAGTTTATCTTTACTTGCTTTTTCAATATATCCAACCTCAGCATTAAGTACTTCTATAAAACAATCAATAGTACAAGTATCATCAGCAAAATTTGGAGTACCAAAACCGTTTATTCTGTTTTCTCCTCCTACTTCACTAAGTTTAAAGCTATACTTCTTTTTCGCTACACAACCACCATTCCTATTAAATTTACTTCCACTTGAAGTATTACCCTCTACAACTTCTATATTATATATATCATTTACTTTAGATACGCTTACCACACCACCAACATGGGCTACTCTTTTTAATCCATTTGAATAATAATATACTATATCTCCTAGCCTTGGTTCTTTATGATATGTATCTGATTTCATAAAGTAACTTTTTCCTGTTGGAGTGTACTGACTATAACCACCTCTTAATAATCTTTTCCCTGCCTCAAATACACTATTCATTAATTTTCTCCTTTTCTATTTACCATTTCTTTAAATGCTGTTATTAACTTACAAGCCTCAGAGCGTGAAAGCCATTTATAAGTTATTTTTCCATACTGATTTTTTACAAATGTATTAAGCTTTCTTTCATCACTACCCTCTATGTATCCTATCTGACTAGCAAGGTCTTTTATATACTTAAGTTGCTTATCAGTAAGTAAATCACTCTTAGGGTCATTAGATTTACAATCCTTGCCACCTAGTTTATCTATAATCTTTATAGCCTCCATAATTGTAAGCTTTTTTATACTATCCTTACCTGTGAGGTTATAAATAAGGCTATGTAATGTATCATTATCTATATCAGTTTCATTTGATAAAGCAAAAATCTTTGCTTTCTGTGCCGGTGTTGACAATCTCATATACACCTCCTATGCTTTATGCTTTTATTACTCCATGGCTTTTATAGCTATCTTAGGAGTTTCATTAACAGCAGTATAGTTTCTTAGCATTTCAGTTACCTCAAAAAGTTTATCTTTGTCAAAGAACGCCCTTATAAGATGATAGTTTTTTATTTGATATATAAAATAAAGCTCCTCATCTATATCAAGCTTTTCAGGCTCTATATTTAAAACTTGAGATACACTTTTTTTATCAGCTTTATAATCTCCTTTAAGTTTCTTTGAAAGTAATACTTGTTTATTAATATCAGATGCCCCCCACCCTGCTTTCTTAATAACATCTTCTATACTCATATTGCTTATATAATCCTTTGTGATAAGTGCTATAATAGCTTGCTTAAATTTCTTATCTACATCAAATTTAATTTCAACTTTTCTCTTTATCTTATCTTCTACAATTTCACTTCCTAATGCAAACTTAAGAGCCTCTAAATTTAAAATATCAAGCTTTTGTGTTACTGCAATACCTGCACTAGCTTTGTTTCCAAACCATTCAGAAAATTTAAGATGCCTGTCTTCTTGAAATGCTACTGCTCTTGCTTGTAGTTCGGTACTTAAAATGTCAAACTCTTTGCTTATACGATCAGCCATAGCCTTTTTAGTTGCTGCCATATCTATAAGCTCCTTAGTATCAAACTTACTTAAATCATCAAGTGCAAAAACATCTACCAATTCATAATTTATTTTTTTATCTTCCACTTCTAAAACCTCCTAGTCTTTATTTAAATTAATTACTATCAAAGCTTTTAATGCTCTCTATACACTTACTACATATATGCTTTTTAAAATATATTTTAGTATTACCACTAGAACCACAAAATATGCATCTTGGATTATGTACCTTTAAAAGTATCCCTTGTTTATCCTCTGTAATCTCTACATCAAGTACATCTTTCCCATATATGTTAAGTTCTCGTCTTATTGCTACCGGTATCCCAACTATTCCACTTTTACTAAGTCTTTTTTGATGTATCATAAAAACCTCCTCTTTTCTCTTTTATCATTTACAAAGTCAAAAACATTAAGACTTCGTGGGCTTAAATATACTGAGTCTACTACTCCCTTTTCTTTTTCTTCATCTTTATAATGTATAGAGCCTAAAGGTATTCTTTCAATTCCTACTAAATTTCCTTTAAATCTCATAATCTCTTTAAGTGCCTGCAAAGTAATTTTATCTACTATATCCTTTTCATTTTCTGCACCTGATTCAAATGTTATAAGCAAATGTCTTTTCATCTTATTTCTCCTTTTAAAGATTTATTTTAAATGGTTTAAAACCTCTTTAAATGTATGTATTACCTTTAATTTCATTTAACTTGCTATATTCATTTCCTTTGCTACTCTTATTAGTTCTGTTCTAGTAACCTTTTCAAAAAGTGCAACAGCAGCTATAAATACATTTACTGCACCTCTTATGCCGTACTTAGTTTGACTTATCTTATACAAAAAGCTTATTGCCTCTTTATCAAAGTGAGAATCAGAAAATATAAGCTCTATATCTCTTTCCTTTATAGTTGAAGTAAAAACAGGCTTTCTTATAGCTACTCTACTAAATATCTGAGCAAAGTCAGCTTTTCCACTTCCTTTAAGTCTACTATAAACTTCTTCATTTCCTACAAGGCATATCCCTATATTTGCCTCATCTGATATACTTCTTAAATGCTCAAGTGTCTTTTTAGTTAAGTGTTGTGCCTCATCTATAATTATCACTCTTCCACTATCTCTAAGCCTATTAACTATCTCTGTATAAATTCTTCTAGCATTCTTTTCTTTCACTCCCACTTGCTCTGAAAGTAAATCATTTACTCCACTCATAGTTGCAAAAACCGGAGATATAGTTATAAAAATAGTTTCAGGGTGTAGGCTTATATAATGTTTTAGTGCAGCAGTCTTTCCTATGCCTGCATCTCCATAAATAACACCTATCTTTCCTTGTAAATGACAATACTCAACAGCATCAATTACTTGTTTGCTCACCGATGTAGCTACAAAGTTTGGTGCTTTAGGTGCAAGTTCCTTATGTTCTACCATTGACAAAAGTGCCTCTACTTTGTCTACTATCTGATGAGGTGTCTTGTAAGTACCTGATAAAAATGATGATACTACTCCGTCACTTACTCCAAGCTCCCTTGCTATCCTAGCCTGTGATTTTTTTGTTGCATCTCTGTATGCTATAAGATTTTTTCTAGCAGCCTCAATCCTTAACTTAAGTTCTTCTTCCTTTACATCTGTCTTTAAAATATCTTCTTTCATAACATCCACTCTCCTTTAATTTTCTCTAAATTTTTTAATTTTTTTATTTGCAATGCTCCAATCAAGGCTCTCGCCTACTGCTTGTGCAATACATAACTCATTAAATTCTGTATCCGGATTTCTCATTATATTTATAAAATCAGGACTTATATTCTCTTTTCCCTCTAAGTTTTCATTAGCAGCAGAAAGTATAAGATTTAGGGCACTTGTAGCCTTTATACCCTTTTCTTTCTTATATGCACTTACTATATTTTTATAATGCCTTTGCTCTTTCATCTTTACTGCTATATCTTCCTTAGACGCAAAGTAACTAAGTTTTTTATCTTGAACAGCAGTTAAAATATATCTGTCTTCACTGTCATATATCCTAACTTCTTTCAAATCAGACGGATTATATCTCACAAAAACTTGTTCACCTTGATATTTAATTATAAGCTCCTCACTTGTAAAAAATACATCTCTACCATAAAAATCAAGCTTTACTCCTGCTCTAGTTACTTTCTGAAGTCTACTAGAACGTAAAAGCATTATGTTAAGTACCTCACTTGTAGCCTTTCTTTGTTCTACCAGATACTTATTAAAAGCCTCATTTGGTGTCATACCTTTCATACCTATACCTGTATTACTCCTGTGATTGTAGTAGCCCTCTATGTACTGATTAACAAAGTTTTCAAAATCTTCAAATACCGTAAGCTTATTAATATCTTTTACTATATATTTAAGCCTTTCAGGTTTTTCTACTATATTGCCACCTGTGTACGCATTAAAAAGTTTAGAAAACTCATTCTTAACCGTTAAAAAAGTTCTTTCTATAATCTTTGCTCTAGCGTTTCTTACAAGTGCTGTCCTAAAATCAATACCTAGCCTTTCCATGATAGTCGCAGGATCAAGATCAGTATTTTTACTCTTTTTTCTAAATCCTCTGCCACCTATATCATAAGTGAGAAACTCCCTACCATTATCTGCTAGTATCCTCTTAGGTATCCCAAAACGCTCTATACCTCGTCGCAGTGCGAAAAGCGTTGCATCTGATGAGGGATTTAAGGTTACAAAGTGTCCTACTATCTTTCTACTTTTAACATCTAAAAAAGCAGTTAGATAAACCCTTATAGGCTTTTCATCTTTAGTTATAAAGATGTCAAAAGTATGATTATCACACACCCATATATCATTACTTTTAATATCCTCATAATCTCTATGTATGTAAGGTAAACATTTATCCTTGCAAGCTTTTTCTCCATATCTAAAATATTGCACCACCGGCTCTGATATTTTTGCTACCCACCTCTCAAAAGTTTTTGAGGAAGGCAGTTCATAATCTATACCTTGATTTCTTAACTCTAATTTTGTAAGCTCCATACAAAACGTGATACTTTTCCTAGACTCGTCCAAGTAGTAATATTCAAATATATCAAACACTTCTTGCCTCATCTTTGTATTATGATTTTTATGCCTGCCTCTTTTATCTACGAGAGCATTCTCGCCTTTTGTTCTCCTTATTCTATCCCACCTGCGTATGCTCCTGAGTGAAATAGCAATATCAGGGTATTGCAAGCTAATAACTCTTATAAAGTTTTCATCAGCCTGTGCTAGACTTTTTCCCTCTTTATATTCCTGCTGCCTGTAACTTATCCATGAATTTATAATCTTATTTTTAAGATTAAGCTCCTCTCTTTGTTCTATGCTTAACCTTTCAAAATCAATGTCTATAACTTCATCTTCATTATCTTTAGCAGTCCTAGGAGTTAAAAGTTTCTCTTTCTTATGCTTTCTTAGATAGCGTTTTATTTCTTTTTCAGGAAGTGAAGCTAGTGGGATAAGGTAAGAAATTCCACTTAGTCCACCTCTCTGTTTTCTTGTATTTTCTAAGTAGTCTATTTTTTTACTTAGACAAAGCCTATTTACATGGCGTTCACTACACCCTCTTAAATCTGCATACTCTTTAGTTGTAAGTTTGATTGCTGTAATTGTTTCCTCCAATTATTTAGCCTCCTGCTCTATAAATTAACAAGAAACCCCTTGCATTTTTCAAAAAAACATGGTAGTCTTTACTCATAACATCCACGCTGTCTACCTTTATTAGGTGGGCGGCTTTTTCTATGCAATAAAGTCTTGCCTTTCTTCTATTCCTAATCTATTAAATATAAGAGCCTGTGTTCTTCTACTCTTATTATATCCTGTTAAAACATCTGAAATAGTAGACTTAGAAACTCCAATCTCTTTAGCTAATTCCGTAGCTGTTTTTTCTTGCCTTACAAGTTCTAATTTGATTAGCATACCAACTGGAGTTAATGGATTTCTTCTTTTCATTAAATTCTCCTCTCTGTTGATTTAAATTTTTAAACCCTATATAATCTACATATCGTAACTATTCGGTAGTTTAATTATATTCCGTAAAATTACAGAAGTCAATATCTTTTTCTGTAATTTTACAGAAAAAGGAGAACAAATGTCATTAGTAAGTAGAATAAAAAGGGTTGCCCTCAGTAAGGGAATGGGATTAACAGATATAGAAAACAAACTAAATTTTGGAAAAAAATCAATGTATCGTTGGGACTTAAATAGCCCCTCTGCTAGTAAGGTACTAGAAGTTGCAAATTTACTACAAGTTCCTATATATTGGCTTTTAACCGGAGAAACTGAAGTATATAATACAGAAAACACTGAAGATGCTGATCTTATAAACAAATATCATAAGCTTTCAAAAATAGATAAGACTAAGATAGATAATTTTATAGAAATTTCCTTAATTGATATAAATACTAAAACTGATAAAAATAAAACTTCAATAGAAGATAAAAATCATGTTGAATATGATAATTATACAGATGAAGACAATATTAAAGATGAAGTTCATGAATATATGAAACATAAAACTGACATACCTGTACTAGGCTATGTTGCAGCAGGTAAGCCTATACTAGCAATAAATATCCCTCTTGGTTATACTAACTCTATACCAAAAGCAACCTATGCACTATATGCAAAGGGTCAAAGCATGGAGCCAGTGATAAAAGATAGTGAACTTATATATGTAAGACAACAACCTCAGCTTGATAATGGAGATATTGGTATATTTTATATAGATGAAGAAGTTACCTGTAAAAAGCTAAAAAAGATAGGTAACACTATTGAACTTCATTCATTTAATGACAAATTCAAACCTCTAATCTACGATTTAAAAGATATTGAAACACTACTTATACAAGGTAAAGTTATATTAACTCCTGAACAATCTAAGCGTTACAATAATCTTCGTAATTTTATTTGATTATTTTATCGAACTATTACGATACCCTTTACTTATATACCTTTTCACTATATAATTAATTCAAATATATTATATATTAATGGAGGTGTTATTATGAAATTAGGTAAAAGTTTTAGTCTTAAAAGAGCCCTTGGAGTTACAAGCTTAAAACGTAAAATTGCCAAAGCAACAGGTATACCAACTACGAAGTCAGGACGACAAAAGAAACTTGGTAGACTATTCGGAATTAAGTAGGTTATCTATAAAATTTTTTTGCCATTCTTCATGTCGTATTTTTTAGATTGCATAAAGCTTTATTCTTAAAAATGCTTATATTTAGCTAGTTTCAAGGATTGAGGACATGTGTTTCTTCTTAATGTTATACATGTCCTCAATCCTTATAAAATTATCTCTATAATTAAACAATAAAAAAAACCTTAAAAAGACTATTTAAAGCCATTTTAAAGCTATTTAAAAGTTCTTGTATTATCCTTTTACTAACTCCCTAATTGATGTTTTTTACCCCTTTAACTCTCGACATGAAGAATGACATAAGATTTTTTTACATGTCCCTACTTTCCCTTATATTCGTGCTTTTTCGGTATTATTCACTATTGTTCACATCTGATTATATTTGTCATTCTTTATGTCTATATACATCTGTAACATTTTTAACTACAAATACATTTTCACTATCAATTCCTTTTATATTTTTAGGTAAGATTGCATTTGCTCCGGGTGCTAATGCTAATTTATCATAACTTTCTTCATATGTTTCGCCTGTTAAAAGATTTTTAACTTTAACTTTTTTATTATCAGGATCAATCTTAACTACTTCTTGATTAGTTCTAGCATCAATTTTATATTTAGTTGCAAACTCTTTTGGATTCATTAAAACCAATTTATCACTGTCATCAATGATACCACTTAAATAAAATGGTAAGCAACAATTTGAAAAAGATACATGATTACCTCTTTCTATCATAATTACTTCTGATAATTCATCTATTCTTCTTACTCTTGCTGCAACACTTGCTCCTCCTGCTACTCCACCGATTACTACAACTTTCATATTTTTCTCCTTATATTTTAATTATTTGCTACTTTTTTAGTTTTTGAAAAATACATTATACTCCCTAAAACAACCCAAACCAAAAGAAAGATAAACGAGTTTACAGACAGTCTTGCAGGAGAAGTAGGTAAAACTAAAAGCAATATAAATAATATAGCTATAATTACCGATAAAGCTGCTAACACTTTACTTTTCTTGCTTTCTGCTTTTTTAATGCTTATATAACCTACATAACCATAAGCTATTGCTGCAAGTAAACTTGCCATATCTACAATGTATAAAATAACTTCTCTCCCTATCCAAGGTGCAATAAGACTTACTGCACTTACAAAAATAATTGCATAAGGATAAGCCTCTTTTTTATTTTTTTTACAAAATTTCTTACTTATAATATTGTAAGTTCCAAGTGCTGCAATAATTTTACTGCTTGCTATCATAAAACCATTGATTCCACCTGTAATAGCTGCCCATAAAGCTATAAGCATAAATGCAAAGCCTATATATCCTAAGCTTTTTATTATTGAATCTGCTACTGCCCAATCAGTTTTTAAAGCCTCATCGGCACTAAAATTAATAGCTGCTATTACATTTAAGGCTGCATATATAAATACACCTATTATTATGGAAGTTATAGCTAAACTTGTTGCTTTTTTAGTTGGAAATTTAAGTTCATTTGCAACTTGTGGAATAACATCAAAACCTACAAATAAAAAAGGTACTATTGCAATCACAGTTGAAATTTCTTTCCAAGAAAATTTATAATTTTCAATATAGTTGGCACTGAAAGTTTTCATATTCCCTTTTGTAGTTAATATTATGAGAAGTCCTAAAACTATTAAAACTAAAAGGCTACTCATAATATTTTGTACTTTAGAACTAACCTTTAGTCCCTTAATATTTATATAGGCAAAAATAATTATAACCAGGCTCATTAAAATCACATCACTTAAGTAGACCTCATATCCTGCAATACTATAAAGATAACCAAAACTTAGACTATTGTTAAATATTACTCTAAACAAAAGTACATATGCACTTGCATTTAAAGGAATCATACTTAAATAACATAAACTAAGCGACCATGCTACTATAAATCCATGCCCTTTTCCTAAGTTGTCATAGGTATAGGAAAATTCTCCTCCCTCCTCACTAGTATTCTTAAGCATAGTATGATAAGCATTTTGGATTACTGATACTAAAACTCCTCCTATTGCCAAACCTATAAATGTATTAATTACCCCTGAAGTTGGCAAAAACTGTTTCCCCGGTAATGTAAATGAACCCCAACCTATAATTGCACCTATTACTAGGCCTAAAACATCAAATTGATTTAACTTCTTTTCCACTCGTTTCCTCTCTAAACAATACTTATTTAAAATCTTTCGGATCTCTATGTCTAGGTGGAACTAAACAAGACTTTCCTCCCTTAAATATCTTAAGTGCCGCAACTGCACCTAACGAGATAGCTACTAAGAACACCCAACCTGAAATTGAAAAATTAGGAATTGAGGAATATAATGCACCTATATTACAACCCTTAGCAAAACGTGAACCAAAGCCCATAAGTAATCCACCAAGTCCAAATAATGCTGCATTTTTTGCATTAAATTTAAAATCAAATCTAAATCTTCCTGCCATTAAAAATGCTACAAAAGAACCGAATACTATTCCAATATCAAGTATCACTCCCTTATCAGCCAAAATTCCCTTTGCTATTTCCTCATTTATAGTCTTAAATGATTCATCTTTAAATACAACTCCAAACAAACTAAAAAACCAAACTGCCATTTTAGTAAATGCAGAAGTAACCCCCCAAGCTTTACCGTTAAATATTAAAAGACCTGTGGATACTATACTTAGAACTATTGCTCCTATTATAAAATTCCACCTTTCTACAAATAACTTATGATAAATAGACCAAAACATGGAGGTAGTTTCAACTTCATCTTTAAGTGGTTTTTCAAAATCTTGATAATCAGAATCAGGAGTCAAATATGTCTTTTCCTGATTTCTAGTGTATTCATATCTTCTTGTAATATAATACAATAGCAAGAGTCCTAGTAAAGTAACTATCAGTGCTCCAAAATAACCAAAATACTCCGGAAGATAACCTCTAACTCCTATTTTACCTATTGGGTTTCTATCTACAACAGCCCTTAAATAATGCCCCGGAATAGTTGCAAGTACAAAAAGTGGAAATGCTATTAAAGCATGCCCCTCGCCCTCTCCTAAATCGGCAAGAGTGCCTGAGGCACACCCTCCTGCTATAATCATTCCTATTCCGAACAAAAATCCTCCTATTACCGTTCCGATATTAGCCATAAATACATTCTGAGTACCGGGGATTATTGCCATATCTCCCTCTGCCAAATATTTAGGAACAGCTCCCTTTAAAAATGCAGTATAATGTATGGCTGCATATAAAACAGTTGTAACTGCCAAAGCTGTTAATATTGCTTTTGTTAAACTTCCCTCACCTCTTACATAAATTCTTTTAATTCCTCCTGCAAAACCAAATCTTGATCTTGTCAGAGCATATCCTAATAAAAAGCCTCCAAGTAGTGAAAAAGCCAGCTTAGGTTCTTTAAAGGAATATCCCCAAAACACTAAAATAAGTGCTATAAAAGCCCCAAGCCCTGCCTGCCACTTTTTAAACTCTTTGATAAAACTTGTCGTACTCATAAATAGATTACCTCCATATTTTTTACTACCTCTTAGTATCGAAACTTACTTTAATTATTATTTTGAGCTCAAAAAAAGTTACATATGTTATGTTAATTATATATCTATCAAACTTTAAAATCAAGTTTTAAATTATCATTTTTTATGCATTTTATATATTCCACAATATTCACATAAGGTAAATATTATAAATATAGTCATGCCACAAAATAAAACTTTACTCTATTTATAAAATAATAAAATAAGTGTTTATAATTATATTTATTTTTTTATCTTTCTATTTGTATATTTTTCTTATTTTCTATAATCTAAAAATTTATCAGGGGACTTCCTCGCCGATGGCGAGGAAATCCCCTGATATTAATTAGAAAGATATGTAATTTCACGCTTAAAATCTATTTTTCAACAGCTCCATTTATAGTACAGGTATCCACTGTTCCATATTTCCACCATAGAAGATATATGGTGTTCCTGCAAGAACTGAAGTACCTTTACCACTTTGATAAGCCTCATATTTTTGTGCAGGATAGTCTTTAAATGCGTCCATTTCAAATGATGAACCTACCTTTCCGTCAAACTTACCGTCTTTAGCTGCATAAATAGCTGCTCCTGAAACTGCTCCAAGATGAATAACGTCCCATAACATCATATATGGGCATACATAATCAAATGCTTTATCTGATGCAGTTTTAGGCATAAATGACTGCATTTCAGACGGAAGTCCAAGACCTGTAAGCTTAATCTTACTATTACTTGTTTTTAATGCTTGACCTGCTGCCGCAATTCCTACTGTCGTAGGAGAAATAATACAATTTACTTTGTTTTCAGCGATAAATGCCTGTGCTTGAGTTGTAGACTCTGTTAAATCATCATTTCCATATTTTAAATCTAATTTCTTATCTACTTTTCCCTCATAAAAATCTTTTTTAAGTTCCTCATTCATAGCTGCAATCCAAGAGTTCTGAACAGGGGTATCAATAGAGGCTGAAAGTACTCCAAGTACAATAGGCTCTCCTGTATATTTAGCAAGTTCAGTCTTAACTGTTTCTTCCATTTTTCCGTCGCCCGGATAATCAACTCCTAAAGTAATCAAAACTGCTGCTTGGATTAGATATGAACCTATATCTTGAACTTCTGCTTGATTTACATGACATACTCTATAATCAGGGTTTGCCTCTGAATCAACTGAAACTATCGGTATTCCTGCCTCTTTAGCTTTTTTGAATACCTCATCATATCCTGCATCGCCATTAGTTGAAATAGTGATTGATGCTACTTTTTGTGTTATAAGCTCATCTAACATCTGCACTTGTGCTGCAACTGTGGTTTCAGCCGGACTTTTATAAGCTGTTTTTTCTCCCTTTGCATTTAGATACTCTGAAAATCCCTTATACATCAAATCTCCAAAGGAATTTCCTGTGGATTTAAACATAAATACATGAGTTCCCTCCAAAGAACCCTCTTTTGTATCTGCTCCACTACTCTTTGACTCTCCTGTCGGTGTGGTAGGTGTTGTAGTAGTACAACCTATCATAGAACCAAACATCGCAAAACTCAAACCAAGTGCTAAAACACGTTTCCAAATCTTCATATAATGCCTCCTTGTATTTTAATTTTTATCCCTTAGATTTTTTAAATCTTTGTTTTAATGAGTTTAATGTATTTGCATTAACATTTGAAATTAATACTGCAATTATTAGTATGACTCCCGTTACAATCTTTCTAGTGTTAGCGTCTACCTCTAAAAGTCCCAAGGTATAAGTAAGAAATGCCATTATTAGGGTTGCTATAACAGGACCATAAATTTTACCTTTGCCTCCATTTGTAGATACTCCACCAAGTACACATATAGCTATTGCTGTAATCTCATAGCCTGTACCCATTGTTGAGGATACGCTGCCACCCATTCTACCTACAAAAAAGATTGAGGCTATTCCACACATTATCCCCATAATTACAAATACATAAAACTTTGTCTTTTTAACATCTATACCTGAATATTTTGCACATATCGGATTATTACCTATTATATATATCATTCTGCCGAGTTTAGTCTTATGTAATATAAATGCAAATACCATTGACATTAATAAAAATAGTAATAATGATACAGGTATTCCTGCTATATTTGTCCAAGCAATCGCAGTGTAGAAAACCGGAAATTCCTTTAAGACATTTACATTTAAAACTATCTTTACAATCCCTCTAAATAACATTGATGTAGCTATGGTTACTATTACTGAGGGCATTTCTAAATATGCTACACAAAAGCCGTTAAATGCTGAACATAAAGCACTTGAAAATATTCCTGCAAGAACTGATATAATAATCGGAAACTTAAGGCTACAACATATTCCTGTAATCATTGAGGCAAAAATCATATTTGATGCAACTGATATATCAATGTCGCCAAACATTAAAATCAAAACCATTCCAAGGACTAGAGGGCATACGTCCATACCTGATTGTATAATTGATTGAATTGTGCCGTTTGAAAAATATAAATTAGGACGATTTATCATAAGAACTATATTGATTAAAATAAGAATATAAATCAAAATCATTTCCCAACTTATAAGAAACTTTTTTAAATTAAATTTTGACTTTATAGTTAAATCTCTTTCAAAAGGAGTTTTTGTTTTATCAGTATTCATTAGATTAGTTCACTCCTTTCTTTTAATGCTCTCTTTATTGCAGATTTTTCAGTAAATATATTTAGACCGACAGCCGCTATTATTATGCCACCTTGTATTGCATCAGACCAAACGCTAAGCCCCGGAAGTAAACTTATAAAATAAGTTATTACAGACATCATTATAAAACCTATGAAAACTCCGTCTACTTTTCCCTTACCTCCTGTAATACTTACTCCACCTAAAATACATATTGCAATGGCAGTCATCTCATAAGACTCTCCTATACTATAACTGCAAGTAGCATAATTTGCTGTATAAAGCATTCCTGCAAGTCCTGCAAGCATACCACATATAGTCATTGCCATTAAAGTAACTCTTGCCTCATTTATACTTGCTATGCGTGCTGATTCTCTATTTGTTCCTATTGCGTAAATCCTACGCCCTCTCGAGGTATAGCCTAAAAAAATCATTGCTAAAATAAATACTATAATCAGTATCCAAAGAAGTGAGGAAATACCTAAAAACCTCTTTGTCGCAAAATCTTGATATTGTTGTGTAAACTGATGTGGAAACCACCATTCGCCACCACTAAATAAAAATGAAAAACCTCTGTAAGCATACATTGTACCAAGTGTTGCAATCATAGGTACAATTTTAAAATAGCCTACTAAACTTCCATTTATAAGCCCACAGACTGCACCGACCACTAGAGAAAGGACTACCCAAACAATAGCAGGAACAGTCGGATTTTCTGCCATTAGTCTACAACATATAACCCCTGAAAAAGATAATGTTGCTCCTATGGAAATGTCTATGCCTCCTGTAAGTATGACCAACATTTCGCCCACTGCAAGTAATCCGAAAACTGCATTGTTTTGTAACATATTCATAATAGAGTCCATACTGTACATGCTTGGAGTAATTATTGCAGCTAAAATCAGTAGGAATAATAATCCTAAAATCAATCCTAAATTACGATTTTTTCTCATATTCCTCCCTCCTTTAAAGACACACTTAAAAGTTTTTCTTGTGTAACCTCGTCTACTCCAAACTCTCCCATAACTCTACCACTCCTCATTACAACTATTCTATCCGACATTCCCAAAACCTCAGGCATTTCAGAGGAAACCATTATAATAGCATAGCCCTTTTGAGTAAGTTCATTCATAATTTCATATATTGAATATTTTGCCCCTACATCAATTCCCTTTGTAGGTTCATCCAGTATAAGCACCTTTAAATCACAATTTAATAGTTTGGCAAATACAACCTTTTGTTGGTTTCCACCTGAAAGTGAGGACGGCAATGCACTTATATCATTTGCCTTTAATTGTATTTTCTTACACAAATCTATTGCAGTATTAATCTCCGATAAAATATCCATTTTACCTTTTTTTACAAATTTACTTAAATTTGCTGAAGATACATTTTCATAAATAGGAAGTCCATTTATAAGCCCCTCACTCTGCCTATCTTCCGGAAGTAGCCCTATACCATTTTTTAAGGCAGTTACAGGACTATTTATCTTAATTTCATTTCCCTCTAATAAAATCTTTCCCTCATCAGGAGTCATTATTCCAAAAATAGTTTGACACACCTCTGTTCTACCTGCTCCCACTAATCCTGTAAGTGCAAGGATTTCTCCCTCTCTTACATCAAAAGAGATATTTTTAAAATAACCTGTTTTAGAAATATTTTTCACTTCTAAAACCTTTTCTCCTATCTTTGCATTCTTTTGGGGATACATTTGAGTAAGCTCTCTACCCACCATTTGTGAGATAAGTTCTTTATTTGAAATATCATTTACATGCCAACAACCAATGTACTTTGAATCTCTAAACACTGTAACTCTGCTTGCAAGCCTATACATATCTTCAAACTTATGAGTGATAAATATTATTGAAACTCCCTCATCTCTAAGTTTTTCAGTAATTTGATAAAGTTCTTCACACTCCTTTTTAGAAAGTGAGGAAGTCGGCTCGTCCATAATTAAGATTCTTGCCTCCAGCGAAATAGCTTTTGCAATCTCAACTAGCTGTTGTTGTGCAACTGATAATGTACTCATAGATTTTGTAACATCTATATTTTTACTAAGTGGCTCTATTAGTTTTTTAGCCTTAGCATGCATACCTGACCAATCATAAAGTCCAAACTTATTTTTAAGTTCATGACCCATGAAAATGTTTTCAGTAACTGTCAAATCCGGAAATGCAGTTACATGTTGATATATTGCAGCTATTCCAAGCTTTTGTGAGTCCTTTGTAGAATGAAATTCAACTTCTTTTCCCTCTAATAAAATTTCTCCACTGTCAGGTTTATGAACCCCTGTTATAACTTTAATAAATGTAGATTTGCCTGCACCATTTTCTCCCATTAGTGCATGAATTTCGCCTTTTTTTAGTTGAAAATGAACTCCGTCAAGTGCTGTAACACCACCAAAAGTCTTTACTACATCTTTTAGTTCCAAGACATAAGTTTGCACACCCCTGCCCTCCTTTTGTCTTTATGATAACATTAAAAAAATATGCTATTAATGTTTCGTCATTTTTACTTATTTTTTTAATAATATTTTCGTTGTATACATCTTTTACACAAATATATGATAGTCTTTTTTTATTTAATTGTCAATACAACATAAAAATTATATGTCAAAATACTATTTTAGTTATTAAAATTATACTTAAGTGGGGATTTCCTCGCCGTCGG
>CALALP010000071.1 GCA_937925515.1 uncultured Lachnoanaerobaculum sp.
TAAACCACATGCTCCACCGCTTGTGCGGGTCCCCGTCAATTCCTTTGAGTTTCATTCTTGCGAACGTACTCCCCAGGTGGAATACTTATTGCGTTTGCGACGGCACCGAAAAGGTTATTCCCTCCCGACACCTAGTATTCATCGTTTACTGCGTGGACTACCAGGGTATCTAATCCTGTTTGCTACCCACGCCTTCGAGCCTCAACGTCAGTTATCTTCCAGTAAGCCGCCTTCGCCTCCGGTGTTCCTCCCAATATCTACGCATTTCACCGCTACACTGGGAATTCCGCTTACCCCTCCGACACTCCAGCTTATAAGTTTCCAAAGCAACTCCGCAGTTGAGCTGCGGGATTTCACTTCAGACTTTATTTGCCGTCTACGCTCCCTTTACACCCAGTAAATCCGGATAACGCTTGCCCCCTACGTATTACCGCGGCTGCTGGCACGTAGTTAGCCGGGGCTTCTTCCTTAACGGCTTGTCATCTTCTTCCGTTATCGATAGAGCTTTACATACCGAAATACTTCTTCACTCACGCGGCGTCGCTGGATCAGGGTTGCCCCCATTGTCCAATATTCCCCACTGCTGCCTCCCGTAGGAGTTTGGGCCGTGTCTCAGTCCCAATGTGGCCGGTCATCCTCTCAGATCGGCTACCGATCGTCGGCTTGGTGAGCCTCTACCTCACCAACTACCTAATCAGACGCGGGTCCATCTCATACTGATAAATCTTTCAAATATCTCACATGCGTGAAATATTTTTATACGGTATTAGCAGAAGTTTCCCTCTGTTATCCCCTTGTATAAGGCAGGTTACCCACGCGTTACTCACCCGTCCGCCACTAAGTTTATACTTCCGTTGTCCGAAGACTCCTTCCGTATAAACTCCGTTCGACTTGCATGTGTTAAGCACGCCGCCAGCGTTCATCCTGAGCCAGGATCAAACTCTCATCTTAAAGTTTTCCTGTTCATTATGCCTCTGGCAAATTTCCTTTTTTACTGTATCAAGATTTCTCTTGACTGTACTAGGTTACATTCTTTGAAATTCTTTTTTGAAATTTCAGGGTTATGTGTACTGTTTAATTTTTGATTGTCATTGTTCTTTTTATTCTTTAATTTGTCCTTTAAGACTTTTTTGTCTGCCTTAAAGCGACTACGATATAATAGCACTTAAGGCAGACCTTGTCAACCACTTTTTTAGATTTTTTTTATATTTTTTTTCTTCACTTTTATGAATGTGAGTTTACTATTACTTCCCTACCTTTTTCAAAAACTCCCTTACTATATCCGTATACTCTTTCTCGGCTAAAACCTCCCTTGATTGAGCATGTTCAGCATTTTCTATCAGATGTACTTCAGAGTATCCCTTATCATTTTCACTATTTATAACAGAATGTTTTGGTAAGACAAAACTATCATTTTTACCATGTATAAAACAAACAGGTACTTCATTATCCCTTAAAATAGTTTTTGGAGAGGTATTTTTCATGTCATAACCATAGTTTAACTTCATTGACATATTGACAAATGGTGTTATAAAACCAAACTTTTGATTTTTATACAAATCATCTATTAAATCATACAAATTAGAAAAACCACAATCTGCTACTACAAAATCTACCTTTGGCTTATATTTAAGCACTGATAGTGATGTTGCACTTCCCATTGACTCGCCATGTAAACCCAGACTTATATCTCCATATCTTTTATAAGTATCTTCAATAATCTTTTCCAAGTCTAAAGACTCAAATTGACCTAAGCTTACAATAGCCTTTTCATTATTTCCATGTCCTCTTACGTCATAAATTACACAGTTAAAACCTAGATTTATATATGTATCAATATATTTAACATTTCCATATCTATTTGACTTGTAGCCATGGCTTAATATTACATACTTATTGCCGGCATTTGGATTTTTTACCAACACAACATTTAATTCATAGTCCTTGTAACCTTTAACTTTATATTCTTCTTTTTCATAGGAATCAAAATTTCCCCAAAGACTATGTTCTTTTTCCCACTTCATTTCCTGCTCAAGTGTAAGCCCTGTTGGGTTTGCAATTTGCCTGGCAGCATTTGAACTTATTAATACAATACCGATAACAACTAGTATTATTACAAGTATTATCAATATAATAATAATTTTTTTCATACTCTATTCTTCCATTCTACTTATTATAAATTTACTACATTTTGCAAATGACCGTTTAAGTAGCCCTCAATATTTTTTGCAGCTATATCTATAAGTCTTTTTCTTGTTTCTGTTGCAGCCCATGCGATATGAGGGGTTATGATACAGTTTTCTCTTTTTAAAAGTGGATTGTCGGCTAAAATAGGTTCTCTGTTTACAACATCTACACCTGCCGCATAAATTTTTCCACTTTCAAGTGCATTTGCAACATCTTCCTCAACTATGATAGGGCCTCTTGCTGCATTAAGTAAAATAACTTTATCTTTCATTTTCTCAATACTTTCTTTGTTTATAAGCCCTCTAGTTTCAGGTAATAGTGGGCAATGTAGTGATATTACATCACTTCTTTTAAGAAGTTCATCAAATGAAACATATTCTGCAAATTTTTCTCCGTCCTCATGTTTTCTTGGTGCATAGGCGATTACATTCATTCCAAATGCCTTTGCCGCTCTTGCAACAGATTTTCCAATATTTCCAAGTCCAACTATTCCAAAGACTTTATCTTTTAATTCAATTAAAGGGTGTGTAAACATGCAGAAATCTTTGCTTTTCTGCCACATTCCTGATTTTACTTCTGCATTATATTCTCCTATATGTAAACATATTTCAAGTAATAGTCCCATTGTAAACTGTGTAACAGCCTCGGTAGAATATGCAGGAACATTACATACAGGTATATTTCTCTTTCTTGCAGCCTCAATATCCACAATGTTATAACCGGTAGAGAGTAGTCCAATATATTTTATATTAGGACATTTTTCAAATAATTCCTCATCTATTTTAACCTTGTTAGTTATTACAATGTCAGCATTTCCAATTCTCGATATAACTTCTTCTCTATTTCTTGAATCAGTCCTATCATACACTGTGAGCTTTCCTAATTTTTCAATACTTTCCCAACTTTGATCTCCCGGGTTTGTAGTGTATCCGTCAAGTATAACTATCTCCATAACTTTGCCCCCTTTACTCTGAAACTTTTAGTTCAAACCAAAATTCAACACCATTTTCCAAGTTTCTAACTCCACAATCACAATTATGTGCCTCAATAACAGCCTTTACTATGGATAGACCTATGCCTGTACCACCATATTGTCTGCTGTGAGATTTGTCAACTTTATAAAATTTATCCCAAATATGTTCTATATCCTCATTTGGAATACAATTTCCTGTATTAAATACTGAAACTCTACATCTATTTTCACTATACTGATTATTATAATATTTATTTAAGCTAATTATAATCTCTCCGTCAGTGCTTACATGATTTATAGCATTACTTGTAAAGTTGGTAACAACCTCTTCTACCTTAAATTCATCTCCAATTACCCATACAGGATTTTTTTCATTGAATTTAATTTTTACATTTTTCTCATTAAGCAAAATTGAAGTAGAGGAAATAACTCCATTTATAAGTTCTACAATATCAAACTTTTGCATTTCCATAACTTGAGTTCCTGACTCTAAGGCACTTAAGGTTAAAAGTTGTTTTACCGTTTTATTCATCTTAACTGCCTCATCAATTATAACTTCTGTATAATACTTTCTGCTTTCCTCATCTTCACAAAGCCCCTCATTTAACCCCTCTGCATAGCCTTGAATTAATGCAATAGGTGTTTTAAGTTCATGTGATACATTTGCAATAAAATCTCTACGCATTTGATCTATTTCATCTTTTTTTCTTATATCGTCTTTTAGCATTTCATTGGCAAGTCGTAAATCTTCTATTGCAACCTTAAGATTATCAGACATCATGTTCATGTTATTTCCTAAGATACCTATTTCATCTTTATCATTTCCCATATATTTTGTATTAAAATCTTGCTTTCCCATTTTGTCAGATATATCTGCAAGGCTTAATATAGGACTTGTGATTCTTTTAGTCATAAAGTATATAAATATAAGTCCTAGAGAAAGTGTGCTTAAGCTTATATATAGAAAAAATCTATTGAATAAATTGACACTTTCCTTAAGACTTGATACCGGAGTTGACATAATAATCATAGTTTGGTTATCACTAAGATACCCAAAACTTTCAATAAAAGAATTTTTAGGTGCATTTAAATCATCTATTCTATCCGATGCACCTCCCATGCCGTCATTAGTAAGTTGATGTAATACAATTTTGTTACTATTGTCTTGATAAAGTGCTTTTACATTTTCTCCTGTTTGTTGACCAAGTATAGCAGCTTGAACTCTTCTATATAGTACCTCGCCGTCCCTTTCAGATGAAAATAGTGCTAAGTTTGTAACTGAATCCATTATGGCAATACTTATATTATATTTATACGAATATTCCTCCAAAATTTGAACAAGCTTATTTGAACATTCCTTATCTTCAACAATACTTGTTTTACTACTTTTTACTTCTTTTACTACACTATCAATTCTTTTATAGGCATTTTTAATTTCGCCTACTCTTGCATTTCTATAAAAAATTTCAAGTCCAAAGGTATTGACCATATAAATGCTTAAAATCATCAGGGATATTATTACAAAAAATACAACTGTAAATCTAGTTCTAATAGAGTGTTTCATTATTCCACCTCAAACTTATATCCCATTCCCCATATGGTTTTTATATACTCTCCCTTTCCTCCCATTTTAGCCCTTAATTTTTTAACATGTGTGTCTATGGTTCTTGCATCTCCAAAATAATCATAGTTCCATACATTATTTAAAATCTTTTCCCTTGATAATGCAATTCCCTTATTTTCCATAAAATAAGTCAAAAGTTCAAATTCCTTATAACTTAATTCAACATTTTTACCGTCTATTTCTACCTGATGTGCTGTTTTATCAAGTTTAATGCCGCCTAACTCAAGAACTTCCTCTGCATCAGCCCTACTTCTTCTTAGGATTGCCTCCACTCTTGCCACAAGTATTTTAGGGCTAAAAGGTTTTGAAATATATTCATCTACCCCTAGACTAAAGCCTTGTAGTTCATCTTTTTCCTCTGCTCTTGCAGTAAGCATAATTATTGGTACTTTTGAATATTCTCTAATTGCTTTGAGTGTTTCCCAACCGTCCATTTTCGGCATCATAACATCGAGAAGTATGAGGGCAATGTCTTTATTATTAAGAAAAATGTCTAGTGCCTGCTCTCCGTCCTCTGCCTCTATAACTCTATATCCTTTAATAACAAGAAAGTCTTTTACAAGCTTTCTCATTCTCGCCTCATCATCTACTACTAAAATTTTTATATTCTCCATAATTCCTCCAATGTGTTTAATTTATAAAGAGATAACTATTTTGCAATAACCCAATTAAAAAACTGCTAAAACTAGTTACTGTTTAGAACAAATATGTTAATTTCCAAATTGTAACTTGATTTTAGCAGATTATAAATTTATTTTCTATACTTTCACAAACAGTTCACACTAAGCCTAAGGTGTTAGACGATTAGGACCTCTGAATATAAACATTGCCTCTTTAATATTAAGACCTAAAAGTAACATTGTAAGTCTATCAATTCCTATTCCAAATCCACCATGAGGAGGGCAACCATACTTGAAAAATTCCAAATAGAACTCAACATCTTTATCAAGCCCCTTTTCCTCTGCCTGCTTTTTAAGAATTTCATAACGATGTTCACGTTGAGCACCTGTTGTTATCTCAACACCACGCCAAATAAGGTCATAACCTTGTGGTATGCCCTTTTCATCTCTCATATGGTAAAATGCTCTCTTTTTAGCGTCATAATCAGTAACAAATAAAAATTCATGATTAAAATGCTTTTTCACCCAATCAAAACTTAACTTTTCTGCCTCAGTAGTTAAATCGTCCATTTCTGCCTCAGGTACTTCAAGCCCAAAATCCTCTTTAAGTCCCTGATATAATTCTTTAAGTGTTACCACCGGAAATGGTGTTTCCGGAACTATAAGCTCAATTCCAAAAACATTTTTAATTTCCTCTCCATACTTTTCACTTACTGATTTTAAACTTGCTTTAAGTAATTCCTCTTCCATTTTCATAACATCTTTATAAGAATTAATATAGCTAAACTCAAGGTCAAAACCTGTAAATTCAGTGGTATGCTTACTTGTAAATGACTTTTCAGCTCTAAAAACAGGCCCAACCTCAAAAATCCTTTCAAATCCTGCTGCCATAGCCATTTGCTTATAAAACTGAGGGCTTTGTGCCAGATAAGCATTTCTATCAAAATATTTTACCTCAAAAACATCTGCACCACTCTCACTTGCAGCACCTATAAGTTTTGGAGTATGTATTTCAATAAAATTATTTTTTATAAGGTATTCTCTCATTGCATTTACAAGTGTAGTTTGTATCTTAAACATAAGTTGATTTTCGTCAGTACGCAAATCAATCCACCTATAGTCAATTCTTTGGTCAATGCTTGACCTTTCAACTGCTTTTTTCTTTTTTGTAGCAGGTATTTCCTTTCTTGCAATAGGTATTGCCTGTGCAATACTTTCTATTTCTACCTCAGTCGGTATAATCTCAATACCACCCATTTTTACATATTCATTTGCAATAACATCTCCGACAATAGTTATTACTGAATCAGGCGTAACCTCGCTAAATTTTTCTGCAAGATTTGGTGCTTTTTCTTTTTCAAGAGTTACTTGTACCTTTCCTGTTATATCTTTAAGTACAATAAATACCATAGCTTTGCTATCTCTTATATTCTCCACAAAGCCTTGCACCTTAACTTTATTTCCTATATTACTCACAACATCTTTTAAAAATACTCTTTCCATGAAACACTCCTTTATATTTTACTTTAAAGCCTCTCTATAAAACTCGAGAAACTCTTCATATCCCTCTGCTAAAAGCTGCTCTTTTTGAAACTTCTTATTTTTATTCATCTTTGCCACCAATACAACATGACCTTTTTCTCTTTCAAGCTTTGCCTTATCAAGTATTTCAAGAAGTTTATTAGTATCAGTTCCTTTTTCAAATAGAAATGCTTTTTTGCTTAATTTATTTTTTACACTAAAGCCTAAATCAGTTAAAATAGTCATAATTCTTTCAAAGCCTATTGAGAAACCACAAGCAGGGGTATCTTTTCCTGTAAACTTTCCAATCATCTTATCATATCTTCCACCACCTGCAACAGCTCCTGAAAAGCCCTCCATTGATACCTCAAAAATAGTACCTGTATAATATCCCATTCCCCTTACAAGAGTCGAATCAAACACAAGCTCAAAATCACAAGTCTTAGAGTTTGAAACAATCTCCAAAATCTCTGAAAGATTTTCTCCAACTTTTATTACCTCATCGGAGTTTAAAACTTTGACAAATTCTTTTACATCTTCATTTAAAGAAAATAGTGAAATATACTTTTCTATAGACTCATTTTTTATGCCAAGTTCCTCAAGCTCTGTTTTTACTCCCTCAATGCCAATCTTATCCATTTTATCAAGGATTATAAGTACTTTTTCAGAAAATTCTTCCTCAATACCTGCATAGCTAACCATTGCTTTTAAAATTCTTCTGTCATTTATTTTAACTTTAAATTTATTTTGTGGACATAATCTTGAAAGTGCCTGTGTTGTAGCAAGTATAAGCTCAATTTCAGAAAGGTTACTTTCATCTCCTAAAATATCTATATCACACTGAGTAAACTGTCTAAATCTACCTTTTTGAGGTCTATCTGCCCTCCATACGCTCCCAACTTGTAATGCCTTAAATGGAGAACTTAGCTTTGAAAGATTATTTGAATAAAATCTTGCAAGTGGAAGTGTTAAGTCATATCTTAAACCTGAATCAGTCAAATCACTTTCAGTTTCTGCACTAGCTAAGTTAAACTTTTCTCCCCTTTTTAATACTTTAAATATAAGTTTTTCATTATCTCCTCCCTGCTTTGACAATAAGTTTTCTATATGTTCCATTGCAGGAGTTTCAATAGGAGTAAAACCATATCCTCTATAAACTTCTTTTATAATTCCTATTAAATAATCTCTTATTGCCATTTCTTCAGGAAGTATGTCTTTCATTCCATTTAACGGCTTTTTTATAAGTGCCATAGTATTTCCCTTTCCTAATCATTTATATCTTCAGTTTCTAAACTTCTTAGACCCTTTATTTTTCTTTCAATCATTTCATCTATTCTTTCAATGTATAGTGCAGGATCTTTTACATTTTCAACTCTTTCTATTCTATTTTTATTTTTAAATACAAGTTTTGTGCTTGTTCCTGCTCCACATGCTATTATGCTCTGTTTTTCCTCCATTATAAGTATATTGTAAATACATTCCTTGCCAAGCTTACTATATCCTACATTTTCAAAATTACCTGCCATATTCTTTTGTCTATAAAGATAATATGGCATAAGTCCCATACTTTTACAAGTTTCCTGTGCATTATATAACATTTCCCAAGTATTTTGTATTTGAAAATCAGTATAATTTTCCTTATCAGTATTTAGCCTTGCCGCTCTTTTAATTGCAAGTGAATGAATTGTAAGTGAATCAGGTGCAAGTGTCTTAATCTTTCTTAAGGTACTTTTTACATCTTCAATGTCTTCATTTGGAAGTCCCATTATCAAATCCATGTTTATATTTTTAAAACCTAATTTTCTTGCAATCTTATACTGTTCTATAACCTTTGCAACATTATGATTTCTACCTATAAGTCTTAATGTTTCATCTTTCATAGTTTGTGGATTTATTGAAATTCTATCCACTCCATGCTTTTTCATAACCTTTAGCTTGTCCTTAGTTATGCTGTCGGGTCTACCTGCCTCAATAGTAAACTCAAGTAAATGTGTTAAATCATAACTTTTCATTATACAGTTAAGTATTTTATCAAGTTGTACGGCAGTGATTGAAGTAGGAGTTCCACCTCCCATGTAAATACTTTGTAGTTTCTTTCCTCTCATAAGTTCAGAAACTTCCTCAAGTTCATAGCAAAGAGCATCTATATAATCCTCTGTAATTCCCTCTCTTTCCCACTGTTCTATTGGATATGCAGTAAAAGAGCAGTATACACATCTTGTAGGGCAAAATGGAATACCAATGTATAAACTCCAACCATTTAAATAGTCAATATCTTGTAAAATTCTTTGTTCACTTATAGCTGTATCAGTGCATAGTTTAGCCTTTTCATCTGATACATAATATTCAGTTTTAAGATATTTTATAATATTTTCTCTCGAATAACCATTTTCAAGTTTCTCCATTGCAATTTTGGTAGGTCTTATACCTGTAAGAGTTCCCCAAGGCAGTAAAATAGAGGTATAGTTATTTAAAATGCTATAAAGATTTCTTTTAATCTCATTTTTAGTTTCAAATCTGGTTTCATAAATTTCAACTTCAAAACTATAAGTCTTTACTTTTTCAGAGTTAAGAACATTTTCATCTAAAAATATTATTTCAAATTTATAAAACTTTTCCTCTTTCTTTGCTCTTAGAGTTATTTTTGCCTCTCTATCATAAACATATTTATAACTAGGGAAAAACGCCATAAAAAGCTCTCTAATATCCTGCTCAAAAGGCACATTTTCAAGTAGTAATGCTATCATTTTAAAGTCCTAACTTTTTCTTTAATACAAGAACTTCATTTCTTGTTTTTTCATAACCTATATTTGTAGACCTTTCATGCCCCGGAAGTGCCACAACATCATCAGGAAGTAAAAATAATTTATTTATTATTGAATCACACATTTCTTCTTCACTTCCTGTTGGTAAATCTGTTCTGCCATAAGTTCTAAAAAATAAGGTATCTCCTGCTAAAAGTAATTTTTCCTCCTCTATATAATAGCAACAAGAACCCCTTGTATGCCCCGGAGTATGAATGACTTTCCAATTAAAACCTAGAAAATCTAATGTAGTTTCCTCATTTATTAAAATATCGGCATGTGTAGAAAAACCTCGTCCTATAAATAATTCACTTCCATTTAAATAAGGCGACTCTATCAGTTTTTCCTCTATATCATAGATATAAGCTTTTACATTATATTTATTTCTAATTGCATCAAGTGCCATAATATGGTCAAAATGACCATGTGTAAGAAATATAGCCTCTAAGGTAAGTCCATTTTCTTCTAGTTCTCCTATTAGTTCAGTAGGACTTGCAGCGGGGTCAATCATTATAGCTTTTTTTGTTTCTTTATTGTACACAATATACGCATTTGTGCTTACAAGTCCAAGCACTCTACTTATAACCTCAAGTTTTTCCATTATGTATTTGACCTTTCTATTTTTATTACTGATTTAATATTTAAAATTTTATTGCAAACAGTGTTAAGTTCTTCTTTGTTATGGACATAAACCGATATAATGCCATGTCCAACTTTATCAATTCCCTTTCCCTCGTATGCGTTTACATTTCCAACACTAATCCCCATATCTTTAAGACAGGTCATAATATCACTTATAACACCATTTCTATTTTCAAACAATACCTTTATACCTGCCTGATAAGTAACATTAGGATCATTTAATTCTTTTTCAGTCCAAGTAACCTGACTAACTCTAACTTTATCTGCCTCAGTCATATTTATATAGTTTGCACAGTCAGTTCTATGAATTACATATCCTCGTCCTCTTGTAACAAACGCAACTATTTCATCTCCCGGAACGGGCTGACAACAGTTAGCATATCTTATAGCGGCACTTGAAATATTTTCTATACTTAAGCCACTTGATTTACTTACAGGTTTTATCTTTGAGGCATTTCTATTTATAAGTTCAATTAGTTCCTCATCACTCTTACCTCTACCCTTTAAAAAGTCCTTATGCCTTTCATTTAGATAGGTAACGACCTTTGTGTCCTCAAGTCCACCATGACCTACACTTGATAAAAGAGTTTCCCAAGTATCACAAGAATATTTTCTTACTGCCCTGTCAATGTATTCTTTTTTAGTTATATCATCATATTCAATTTTTAAATCTCTACAACATTTCTTTAAAAGCTCTCTACCTTTTTCAATGTTTTCTTCCTTATACTGATGCCTAAACCACTGCTCAATTTTAGTTTTAGTTGAAACTTCTTTTACAATTTTTAGCCAATCTCTTTTAGGACCTAAACTATTTTGTGAGGTAATGATTTCTACTGTATCATGCATTTGAAGTTTATAATCAAAATTTACTATTGAATTATTAACTTTAGCACCTACCATTTTATTTCCTACTGCTGAATGTATTCTATATGCAAAATCAATAGGTGTTGCGTCCATAGGCATTTCCAAGACCATACCTTTTGGGGTATAACAGTAAATGTAGTCATTGAATAAGTTTAAGTAGTCTTTCATTTCCTCCATATACTCGGTATCTGTAAGTTCTTCATTTGCAAGTTTTAGGAGTTCTTTTAATGAATTAATCTTATTTGCCTCAGCTCCCTCTGCTACCGAGCCGTCGCCACTTTCTTTATATACCCAATGTGCAGCTCTACCATATTCAGCCACTGCATGCATCTGCTCAGTTCTTATTTGAACCTCGAATCTTTTACAATCCTTTGATAAAACAGTGGTATGAAGTGAACTATAACCATTTGACTTAGGTCTTGCCACATAGTCTTTCATTCTGTCTTCAATAGGGTCGTATAAGCTATGTATTAAACCAAATACTATATAGGTATCATTAGGGTTTGGACTATCAATTATAACTCTTACTGCAAATAAGTCATCAAGTTCTTCAAACTTTTTATTCTTTTTTTGCATCTTCTTATAGATTGAGAAAAAATGTTTTGCACGTCCACTCACTCTAGCTTTAATGCCTGCTTTTTTCAGTTCTTCCTCAATCTCTTTGGTTATATTCTTTATAAATTCCCACCTTTCATCTACTTTAAGAGCCAGTTTGGTTTTTATTTCATCATAGACCTTAGGTTTTAAATATTTAAGCCCTAAATCATCAAGTTCTACTTTAATTTTAGATATACCAAGCTTATTTGCAATAGGTGCATAGATTTCCCAAGTTTCAGTTGCTATCTCAATTTGTTTTTTAGGCGACATAAATTTTAAAGTACGCATATTATGAAGTCTGTCAGCAAGTTTAATATAAATAACTCTTATATCCTTTGCAGTTGCCAACATCATATTTCTATATGTCTTTGCTTTATTATCTCTTATTCTCCTATCTGCTGAACCTAAAAGTTCCTCTCCTTGCTTTCCCTCTGCATCTATTCCACCCTTTACTTTTGTAACTCCTTGAACTAGATCTGCAACGTCCTCTCCAAACATTTCCTTTATATCTTCATAAGTAAACTTAGTATCTTCAATTACGTCATGCAAAAGACCTGCTACAATAGTTTCTTTATCTGCCTTTAAATCTGCTAAAATAATAGCCACATGTAGTGGGTGTGTAATGTAAGGTGCACCTGATTTTCGTACCTGATTGCCATGTGCCTCGCTTGCAAGCTTATATGCTCTTTCAATTATTTCAGTATTATCAGAGGGGTGATATTTTTTTACTATTCCTATCAGCTCCTCATATAGAGCCTCTGGATTATTGACATCTTTAGTTTTTGCTATTAAGTCCGTTCCTACTGTTCTGTCTAAAAAATTGTTCTTTACGTCGTCTGTCATCTAAATCACTCTCCTCACTTTTTAATTACCTTTTTATTATTGTGCTTAACTTTTTATATAGCAAAATTGTAATTATAGAAACTAAAACTGATTTGATAATATTAACAGGTGCAACTGCAAATATAACAAATGTATTTATAGATGTTATATTTGAATTAAGTTTAGTTCCCATTTCAATTATGCTCTCAAGTGGCATTCCATATATTTTAGCAAATGTCGGCAATAAATAAATAGCATTAAACATAGTTCCAAATATAATCATAATGCCACTTCCTACTATACACCCTATAATAGCACTTTTTCTATTTCTTTTTAAGAGGTAAATGATTCCTGCAGGCAATATAAGACTACAACCTACAGTAAAATTTGCAAGTTCTCCCACAAAAGCTGAAGAAGTTGACTTAAATAAGAGTTTAAGTACTATCTTTCCTACCTCAGTAAATACTCCTGCCACCGGACCATAAGCAAATGTGATAATTAAAACAGGTACTTCAGATAAATCTATTTTATAAAATGGGGGTGCAAATGGTAATGGCATTTCAAATAACATTAAGATAAAACTTATTGCTGAAAATAAACCTGAGATAGTCAGTTTTTGGGTTGTAAGTATTCTTGAAGTTTTATTTTGTAGTTTATTATATCTTTTTTCAAAGATATATGCCACAAAAAATATCATAAAAATAATTCCCATAAGTTGAAATAAAAAAACCGTGTTTTCAAATACATTTTTTGCTAAATTTCTCATTTTATATATTCCTCCTAAAAAAAAATTCCCCTTGGAAACACTCCAAGGGGGTACAAATATTTTCTTTACTTCTCTCTTCCAGACTATACTGTCGGTTTCGGAATTACACCGAATCAACCAAAGGCTCGCAGACTCTACTGCCGGTGAGGACTTTCACCTCGCCCCGAAGTATTAACATGTGCTAAATTATAACACTTATACTTAATAACTGCAATTTAATTTTAGATGAAATATACAAAATTTTATTAAAATTTAGCTATTTTTAATAGCATTTTCAAGTCTTTCAAGTGCCTCTTTAAGTATAGCCTTAGAACAAGCGATATTTACTCTTTCAAAGCCCTCTCCCTCGCTACCGAAGATTCTACCCTCAGATAGCCAAAGTTTTGCTTTATTTTCTATTATCTCATCTCTTTCTTTCTTTGATGAATAAACATTTCTCATATCAAGCCAAACTAAATATGTACCCTTAGGCTCTATCATATTAATTTGTGGTAGTCTTGAATTTATAAATTCTCTCATAAAATCAAGATTACTCTTTAAATATGCTCTTAGTTGATTTAACCAATTTTCTCCGTCAAGGTAAGCAGCCTTTGCAGCCACTAAGCCACTACTATTTAGCTGACTATATCCACATTTATCCATTTCTTTCTTAAACTTTTCTCTAAGCTTTTCATTTTTTATCCAAATATTTGAAATCTGAAGACCTGCAATGTTAAATGTTTTACTTGGTGCAGTACATATAATGCTGTTATCCTCAAATTCATCACTTATACTTGAAAATATTGTATGCTCATATCCGTCATATACAAAATCACAATGTATCTCATCACTTAAAATGATTACACCATGCTTAATAAGTATATTGCCAAGCTTTGTAAGTTCTTCCTTACTCCAAACAATACCACCTGGGTTATGAGGACTACAAAGTAACATCATTTTAACATTTTCTTCTACAATTTTTCTTTCAATATCCTCAAAGTCCATTTCATATTTATTATTTACAAGCTTAAGAGGACTGTTTACAAGTTTTCTATTATTGCTGACAATAACATTTGTAAATGGATAATATACAGGTCTTTGAATTAAAATCGCATCATTTTCATTTGTATAAGCCTTTACAGCAAGTGCCATAGCAAAAACTATTCCCGGAGTTTTAACAAGCCATTCCTTTTTAGGTGTCCAATTAAAATTCTTACTAAACCAATTTTTAAGCACTTCAAAGTAGTCATTTTTTACTTCATCATATCCATAAATTCCATGTTCTACTTGTTTTTTAAGTGCCTCTTTAATCGGCTTTGCAATCCTAAAGTCCATATCAGCCACCCAAAGTGGCAAAAACTCGTCAGTCTTGCCTCTTTCAACCCTAAAGTCATATTTTAAGCAACCACTTCCAACTCTGTCTACTATTTCATCAAAATTATAAATTGTTTTATCCTTGTTTTCCATAAGTTCCTTTCTTTTATTACACTACTCAAGTGCCTGCTCTAAATCACTTATCAAATCATCTATGTCTTCTATACCTACTGATAATCTTATAAATCTCTCATTGATACCAAGCTTTTCCCTAATTTCTGCCGGTACATCAGCATGTGTTTGAATCATTGGAAATGTCATAAGAGTTTCAGTTCCTCCAAGGCTTTCTGCATAAGAAATAATTTTTATCTTACTAAAGGCATTTCTTGCTCTTTCCTCTGTATCGGTAGTAAATGAAATCATACTACCAAATCCACTAGTTTGTGATTTATTGATTTCATAGCCCTCATGCTCTTTAAGTCCTACATAATATACTTTTGAAATATGTTTATGATTACTTAACCAATTAGCGATTTTAATAGCATTTTCCTGCTGCCTTTCAAGTCTTACAGAAAGTGTCTTAATGCCTCTTATAAGTAGGAAACTGTCAAATGGAGAAAGCCCTACGCCCATTGATTTATAGCTAAATCTAAGTTTATCTGATAGTTCCTTGTTACTTACACTTATAAAACCTGCCAATGTATCATTATGACCACTTAAAAACTTAGTTCCACTGTGAATTACTATATCAAAGCCAAATTCAAATGGTCTTTGAAAATAAGGAGTTAAAAATGTATTATCTGCAATAAGCAATATTCCCTTTTCCTTTGCAGCCTTTGAAACAGCTCTTAAATCAGTTATCTGCATTGTAGGATTGCTAGGAGTTTCCACAAACAAGGCTTTTGTATTTTCTTTAATATTTTTTATAAAATCTTCTGCCTTTCCTCCCTCAATATATGTAAACTCAATTCCCTTTTTTACTCCGACTGTATTAAAAATTCTTACTGAACCACCATATAAATCCCCTGAACACACAATATGGTCGCCCTTTTCAAAAAGTTCAAGCATTATAGTTATGGCAGCCATTCCTGAAGTACAAGCTAATGTGTCAAATGCTCCCTCAAGGTCAGTTATTTTCTTTTCGAGTTCATCTCTTGTAGGATTGCTTTCTCTAGTGTAATTATGACCTGTAGTTTCTCCTATACCCGGATGAGTAAAAGTTGCTGTTTGATAAATTGGTACTGTAACACTTCCAAATGGATAATTCTTATCTGAAAAATCTGATGTATGTATACATAATGTATTTAGTTTCATGACATTCCCCCCTTAAGCATATTTATGATATCTTAAAATTAAACTAAAGAATTGTCAACAAATTATGCAAGACTTAAAGCAACTTTCATCATATTTGTAAATGTTTGCTCCCTCTCTTTTGCACTAAGAGCAATACCTGATTTCTCATCATCTGATATTGTAAGAATTGCAAGTGCATTTGCCCCTCCTGCCGCTGCATTTGAGTAGAGTGCGGCAGCCTCCATTTCAACTGCAAGCACACCCATATCAGTCCAAGTAGTATTGCCCTCAAGAACTCTTGGAGGTGCATAAAACATATCTGATGAAAGTATATTTCCAACATGATATTCTAAACCAAGTTTTTTTGCGGCCTCAACAGCTTTTTCAAGTAATTCATAAGAACAAATAGGTGCATAAACTCCATTTAATCCCATAAGTGCAGGAAAGTTTGAGGTTGTACATGCTCCCATTGCAAATACCATATCCCTTACTTTTACATTTTCACTTAAACTGCCGGCTGAACCTATTCTTATCAGATTTTTAACTCCATAAAAATTTATAAGTTCATAGGAATAAATGCCGATTGACGGACAGCCCATTCCTGTACCCATTACAGATACTTCTTTTCCATTGTACTTACCTGTAAAACCAAGCATGTTTCTTGTTTTATTAAACTGCACAACATCTTCTAAGAAATTATCTGCTATAAACTTTGCTCTTAAAGGGTCTCCCGGAAGTAATATTGTTTTTGCTATTTCTCCCTCTTTTGCATCTATATGTGGTGTAGGTATCTTACTCATATTTCTCTCCTTAGTTATTTTTTTTATTTAAAAGTCTATTAAACCAATGACAACTTATATTAAATGTTTTTAGTTCACTATTTTCATAACCGGCTAATCTTAAATAATTTATTGAATTATCATAGATAATGCTGCAATCACATAATGGTAATACTTTTTCCAGTAAGTTTTATTCATTAAAACTTCCTTTTTCTACCATTTTTTCAAACTCATCTAAACGTCTTTCAAATACTTTAAAAGCAGAATTTAAATAGTCAGCATTTTCCATATCAACTCCTGCTTTCTTTATTATATTGAGTGAATAATCAGAACTTCCTGATTTTAGATAATTCAAATACTTTTGCTTGTCCTCATCATTTCCACTTAAAATCTTTTCTGAAAGTGCAAGTGCGGCAGAAAAACCTGTAGCATACTGATACACATAGAAATTATAATAAAAATGTGGTATTCTAGCCCATTCATATTGGATAGGCAAATTATCCTCACTCTTTAATCCATAGTATTTTTCATTTATATTTGCATAAGTCTTGCAAAGATAATCACTTGTAAGCACCTCTTTATTTTGGTCTGCCTTATGAATTTCTTGCTCAAATTCAGCAAATTGAGTTTGTCTAAAAACAGTAGCCCTAAAACCGTCTAAAAATTGATTAAGTATTGCAAATCTTACCTTTTCATCTTTTGTTTCACGAAGTAATGTTTCAGTTAAAAGATTTTCATTTGTAGTAGAGGCTATCTCTGCCAAAAATAAAGTATATTCTCCATAAATATAAGGCTGAGTTTTTCTTGTAAACATAGAATGTATACTATGCCCTACTTCATGTATAAGTGTATATAAATTATCAATGTTATCTTGCCAATTAAGTAACATAAAAGCATTGGTATCATAAGCTCCACCTGAATAAGCTCCTGAGCGTTTTCCTTTATTTGGTAAAACATCTATCCAACGATTTGTAAATGCCTCTTTTACTATATCTAAATATTCATTTCCAAACACTGATAATACTTGTTCAGCTTTTTTAAGTGCCTCCTCATAAGTAAATTTTAAGTCAACTTTAGAAAGAGGGGTTGCAAAATCATACATTTTAAGATCAGGTAAGTTTAATATCTTTTTCCTAAGTTCTACATACCTATGCAATAGTGGAAGATGTTTATTAACTGTTTCTACCAATGTATCATATACCTTTTCAGGAATGAAGTTTGCAGAAAGTGCCGCCTGTCTTGCTGAGGAATATTTTCTTACCTTTGCATTAAAGTTCTGTGCTTTTACATTTGTCTGTAAAATCTTTGCATAAGTATGTGAGAACTTTTCATACTCTTTATAAAGTGTTTTGTATGCACTCTTTCTTACTTCTCTATTTTTTGATTCCAAAAACTTTTGATAATTGCCATGTGTAAGTTCAACCTTTTTTGAATCTTCATCAACTATTTCCCCAAAACTCATATCAGCATTATCAAGTACTGAAAAAGTTTGACCTGCCGCACCTAATACTTCAGTCGCATCTGCAATCAGCTGTTCCTCTTTTTCAGTTAAGACATGTTCTTTTTGTGCTAAAAGTTCCTCAAAATAATGATGATAGTTCTTTAACTTTGGTTCTTCATTTTCAAATTTATCAAGCATTTCAAATGTAATCTTCATAAACTCAGGTTGATAAAAAGAGTAAACTTGATTATATTTTGCAAAAATTGAAACTGCCATAGATGAATAACCTTGATACTTTGCAACCTTGGTATCTTGGTCTTCTTTCATGCTTGCATACACATAAAGCTTTTCAACCTTTCTTTTAGTTTCTAAGGCTGCATTTGTAATGTCTAAAAGATTTTTTGCACTTTCAAGCAAATGCCCTGCAAACCCTAAGCCCTTATCAATCTCCTTTGATAATCTCTCATATTCCTTTTCCCATTCCTCATCACTAGTAAAAACTGTTGTCAAATCCCATGTGTAGTTCATATTCTCTCCTTTACAATCTTAATTTTGTACCTCTGGTACTTCTATGACCTTGTTTTATTTTATCTACCTCAACATTTTTATCATTTACATGTATACTTTCAACCTCACATGTAAGATAAACTGCCTCAAGCTTTTCATCTATTCCTAATTTCATGGCTTTTTCGCCCTTTGTAAGCTTTTTATAAAAACTAATTTCAGCTATTGGATACCTAAGCACATATCCCTTATTAGACACCACTATTACATCTGTATCTTCTTCATAGATAATGTTTAATGCAATTATTCTATCATCTTTTTCAAGTTTTGTGGAAACTACTGCTTTCTGATTTGTAATATATTCCTCTGATTTTACTCTTTTTATAAAACCGAAATTTGTAGTAACTAAAATACTTCTACCAATCAAGTCCTCTCCTGCAAGTACGCAAATTATTTCTTCTTTGCTTGAGTCAATCTTACTCTTATTATCAATAGGTATTCCCTTATCTTTAAGTTTTAATGTGGGAATCTCGGAAATTTTAACTTGATGTAGTAGCCCTTTATCAGTGAAAATGCAGACTTTGTCATTGTTCATAAGCTTTAAAATGTACTTATACTCTGTTTCAATAGTTTCTAAATTTCTTTCATAAGTTACTAGGTCAATCACCTTTGAATAACCAAATCTATCCATGACAAAGATTACTTTCTCAGGTGCTACCTTTATTTCCTCAAAAACAGTTTCTTCGCAATCTTCTATTGCAGTAAGCCTTTTTGTTGCATATTCTTTTTTTATCTCTTCCAAATCCGAAATAATTATAATATCCATTTGCTTTTTTGAGCTAAGTATTTTCTCATATAGCTTTATGTTTTTAACTGTCTGCTTATTTTCTTTTAATAGTGCAGTTATCTCAAGTCCTATAAGTCTATATAAACGCATTTCCAAGATAGCTTGTGCTTGAATATCTGTAAAATTAAGCTGTTTTGCTAAAGGCTCAAAGCTTTTATCCTTAAAATTAATTTTAGAAATGTCGCCCTTTGTAAGACAAAGTCTTGCATCATTTATATTTTTTGAACCTCTAAGAATTGCTATAATCAAATCAATTATATCATAAGCCCTTATAAGCCCCTCTTGAATTTCTTTCTTTTCAAGTTCTTTTGCAAGCAATGCAGTATATTTTTTTGTAGCATTTTCATATTGAAAATTTAAAAAGACCTCTAAAATACTTTTTAGATTCATAGTTTCAGGTCTTTTATTTACTATTGCAAGCATATTTACCCCGAAACTATCCTCAAGCTTTGTTTTTTTATAGAGCATATTTTTAATATATTCTATATCAGCATCTTTTCTTAACTCAAGTACAATTCTTGTTCCATTTTTATCAGATTGATTGGAAATGTCTACTACATCAGGTAATTTCTTACTTTCTACCAAATCTGCAATATCTTGTAAAAATTTATTTATCCCACTTCCAATCATGGTATATGGTATTTCAGAAATAATAAGCTTATCCTTGTCAGATTTCTTTCTACCAAGCTCAACTTCCACTTTTCCACGAAGTTTAAGCTTTCCCATTCCGGTAGTATAAATGTTTTCAAGCTCTGATTTATTTGCAATTATACCTCCGGTAGGAAAATCAGGTCCAGGTAAGATTTCAAGCATTTTTTCTATGCTTATATTTTTATCTTTTATATATTCAATACAAAGTTCACATACCTCTCCTAGATTATGTGTAGGAATTGAGGTTGACATTCCTACTGCAATTCCCTCTGCACCATTTATAAGTAAGTTTGGTACTCTTGCAGGCAACACCTCAGGTTCTTTTTCAGTTTCATCATAATTGGATATAAATTTTACTGTTTTATCTAAGTCCCTTAAATATACTTCCTCAGTAAACTTTTTAAGCCTTGCCTCAGTATAACGCATGGCGGCGGCACCGTCCCCCTCAATAGAGCCAAAATTACCATGGCCGTCTACTAGGGGCATAGCCTTTTTCCAAGCTTGGCTTAATACTACCAAAGTTTCATATATAGAAGAGTCCCCATGTGGATGATATTTACCCATAGTATCTCCAACTATTCTGGCACTCTTTCTATGAGGCTTATCAGAGTGAATTTTAAGCTCACTCATATCATATAATACTCTTCTTTGAACAGGTTTTAAACCGTCCCTTGCATCAGGTATAGCTCTCGATGTAATAACACTCATAGAATAATCCAAATAAGCTCTTTGCATTTCTTCAGAATATTCAGTAGTCAATATCTTTTCAGGCATAATTTCTCCTAACTGTCAATCTGTGCTTCATTTGCATGTTTATAAATAAAATCACGTCTAGGCGATACATTACTTCCCATAAGTAATTCCGTAACCTCACTTGCAAGCCTTGCGTCCTCAATCTCAACTCTTTTTAATAATCTTTTTTCAGGGTCAAGTGTTGTTTCCCAAAGTTGGCTTGCGTCCATTTCTCCAAGTCCTTTATATCTTTGCAATGTAAAATTATTACCATGCTTTTTCCTATACTTTTCAAGGGCATTATCATCATAAAGATACTCTCCCTCTCCCCTTTTTGGTATAGCCTTATATAAAGGTGGCATTGCTATATATACATAGCCGTCATGAATTAAATCAGGCATAAATCTATATAAAAATGTAAGTAATAAAGTATCAATATGACTTCCGTCAACATCGGCATCAGTCATAAGCACAATTTTATGATACCTTAATTTACTTATATCAAAGTCATTTCCATATCCCTCTGAAAAACCACAGCCAAAAGCATTTATCATAGTTTTAATTTCAGCATTTGATAAAACCTTATCAATAGACGCCTTTTCAACATTTAAAATTTTCCCTCTAATAGGTAAAATAGCTTGAAATTGTCTATTTCTTGCAGTCTTTGCAGAGCCTCCGGCAGAATCCCCCTCAACTATAAAAATTTCACATTTCTTAGGGTCTTTTGACTCACAATTTGCCAACTTCCCATTTGAATCAAACGAAAACTTTGATTTTGAAAGCATATTGCTTTTTGCTTTTTCCTCTGCTTTTCTTATCTTTGCTGATTTCTCTGCACAAGAAATAATTCCCTTTAAAACCTCTAAATTTCTATCGAGATACCTTGTAAGCTCCTCCCCTGTTATTGTAGAAGTGGCTTTTGAGGCATCAGCACTTGCAAGCTTTGTCTTTGTCTGCCCCTCAAATATAGGGTCAGGGTGTTTTATTGCAATGATAGCCGTCATTCCGTTTCTTGTATCAGAACCTGTAAAATTACTATCTTTTTCCTTTAAAACTCCAAGCTCTCTTGCATAAGAATTAATCATCTGCGTAAATCTTGCCTTAAAACCTGCAATATGAGTTCCTCCCTCTTGAGTAAAAATATTATTACAAAAACCAAGTATATTTTCCTCAAAAGTGTCTACAAATTGAAGTGCAATCTCAACCTCTATTCCCTCACTCTTTCCCTTTACATATATCGGAGAATGTATGGTTGTTTTTTGCTTATTAAGTTCCTTTACATAAGCTATAATGCCGTCAGGCTCATGAAAAACTACCTGTTCCTCCTCGCCCTCTCTCTTATTTTCATAATGTAATGTAAGTTCAGGGTTTAAATATGCAGTTTCATGTAACCTTGATTTAAGCCATTCCTCTTTAAATCTAGTCTGTTCAAAAATCTCATCATCAGGAGTAAAATTAATTAAAGTTCCTGTAAGTTTAGTTTTTCCTATTACAGGAAGTAAGCCGTCTATTAACTCTGTATCAGGTATTCCTTTTTTATAACTGTCTTGATAAATAAGGCCATTTCTATAAATTTTTATATCTAATCTTTTTGATAATGCATTTACAACTGATGAACCCACTCCATGTAAGCCACCACTTGTTTTGTAAGCCTCATTATCAAACTTTCCCCCTGCATGCAAGGTAGATAGTACTATTCTTTCAGCTGCTACTCCTTTTTTGTGCATTTCAGTTGGAATACCTCTGCCGTCATCTCTTATTGTACAAGAACCGTCTTTTTCAAGTGTTACCCAAATATTTTTACAAAAACCTGCCAGATGTTCATCAACAGAATTGTCTACTATTTCATATATTAAATGATTAAGCCCCTTTGTGCCGACTCCACCTATATACATTCCCGGTCTTTTTCTAACTGCCTCAAGCCCCTCCAAAACTGTAATGCTGTCTGCATCATACTTTTTCATAGTGCCTCCACAATACTAATCTCAAGTCTGCTAAAGTATAGCACACTTTCTAAGATAAATCACGAAAAAAAAGATGTCCTTGTGGAACATCTTTTTTTAAGTAGCTAAAAAGTAGATTTTAGATTTATTTTGCTTTCTAAATCTATTTTCCCTTACCTACCTTAGTAATTCCTATTCCTGTTGCTGCCCATATAAGTGCAAAAATCATTCCTGAATAATTTAAAATAGCAAAAGGTAGATATTGCATTGTAGGCACACCTAATGTAGTAGCCATATATGCACCTGCTGCTGTCCATGGAATTAAACATTCTACACAAGTTACAGAGTCCTCTAAAGTTCTTGACAAAACCTTAGGATGAATACCTTTTTCTATATATGCCTTACGAAATGCCTCTCCGGGCATAAGTATTGATACCTGACCATTACTTGTAACCCCTGTAATAACAAGACAAGTTAGTATTGTAGAGGCAACAAGTTGGAAAGTTGTATTTATCTTTTTTAGTAATTCTGCTATCAATACATCTAAAGAACCTGTAACTGTCATAGTTCCTGCAAAAGATATAGCACAAACTGCAATTAATAATGTATTCATCATTGCCATCATACCACCTCTATGAAGTAGGCGAATTAACTCTTTTGGAACTGTTGCCTCATCAAAACCTACCATAGAAACATTAAAACCGTTTAAGGTTGAGCCTACTATATCTTGTAAATTTACTTTTTGAAAAATAGCCGCATTAATAAGTGCAACAACTGCCGCAACAAGCATTACAGGAATAGTTGGTTTCTTTGCCATAGAACCTATAAGTACTATCAATAGAGGAATAATTAGTAAGAAGTTAAAAGAAAACATACTTTCAAGTTGAGAAGTTAATGTTTTAACCATTTCAGGCACATCTGCTGCCCCACTTCCAACTTGACCAATAGCAAAGTAAAATATTACTGCTAAAATAGCTGATGCTCCTGTTGTCCAAAGTTGATTATATACATGTTCGTATAAATCTACACCACATACTGCTGAAGCTAAATTGGTAGTATCTGAAAGAGGCGAAAGTTTATCTCCAAAGTATGCACCTGAAACCACAGCCCCTGCCACTAAGGCAAGATTTGCATTCATACCTATTGCAACTCCCATAAATGCAACACCTATCGTTCCTGCTGACCCCCAAGAAGTACCTGTAAGTATGGAAACTACTGCTGAAACAATAAAAGCTGTAAGTGCAAGATATTTAGGGCTGATAAGTTTTAAGCCATAGAAAATCAACATTGGAATAGTACCACCTGCCATCCATGCACCTATCATAAGACCCACAATAACTAAAATTAATAAAGCTCCCCATACTTTTGAAATCTTTGTTGAAATCTCATTCATTATATCATCATATGAATATCCAAGATATATTGCCTCAATACCTGATAAAACAGTTGCCAACAAAATCAGTGGTTCTGCCGGTAAACCTAACTTTCCAACTCCTATGCCCAAGATTATAAGCATAAATAAAATAGGTAATAATGCTTGAATAAATGTCGGTTTTTTCTTTATTTTTTCTTTCATAACTCACACCTAATACTTTTGTATTTTCCTTTCCTATATTTTTAATTACAAATTGCTTTTTTAAAACGTTCAAATGCTTTTTCAAGTAGTTTTCTAGGAGTGGCAACATTAATCCTAACAAAGCCCTCCCCCTCTTTACCAAACCCACTACCAAGTGAAAATGCAACATTTGCCTTATTTATCATCAAATCATACATTTGTTCTTCACTCATTCCGGTCTTTCTATAATCAACCCACAGAGTATATGTCCCCTCAGGTTTAATTACCTCAAAGCCTTTTAACTCATTACTAAAGAAATTTTTTGCAAACTCAATATTTCCCAAAATCTCCTTTTTAGCTAATTCCAGCCATTCATCGCCATATCTATATGCCGCCTCTACTGCCGGTATGCAAAAATAACTTGGATTATGTATTCCTGATTGTCTTAATATGTTTATAAATAAATTTCTTAATTCAACATTTTTAAAAATTATATTACTTGCCTCAAGCCCTGCAATATTAAATGTTTTTGCAGGAGAAGTTCCAATTACCATTTTGTCATAATCATTTAAAAATGAACCAAAACTTACAAACTTCTTATCCCATACAAAATCTGCATGAATTTCATCTGAAAAAATTAAAACCTCATACTTTTTACATAAAGCTACAATCCTATCTATCTCATCTCTATCCCAAACTCTACCTATTGGATTATGTGGAGATACCATAATCAACATTTTTACACCTGATGAAAGTTTCTTTTCAAAGTCCCTAAAATCAATTTCGTAATGTCCATTACTATAATTAAGAGTGCTTGTTACCAAATCTCTATTATTTTCTCTAATTGCCTTTAATATAGAACCGTATAAAGGTGTAAATACTATAATTTTATCATCTACACAAGTCATATTTTGTATACATAAAGAGATAGCTTGAATAACTCTCGGACAAAAAACAATCCACTCCTTTTTAAGTTCCCAATGATATTTTTCTGTTATCCACTTATGTGATAGGTCTATATAGTTTTTGCTTACATTGGTATAACCATATATACCATGTACTGCCGCATTTAAAACTGCCTGTTGTATCTCGGGTGCAACCACAAAGTCCATATCTGCTACTGTAAGAGAAATAATATCAGGAATACCTACCTTTTCAATTAGTTCGTCCCACTTGGCACAATTTGTATTAGTTCGATTTACAATATTTTTAAACATAAGCCCCCTTTCGTTTAATTATAAATCACATTTTTTGATACTTTTGTGTCTTTTTCACATATTCATAATTTATCACAATAAAACTTATTAGTCAACAATATATACTAGTTATTTATTATATTATAAATATATAATTCAGTTGTTTTAATATGCAAAATGACTGTTTAGTTATATTGTTCTAATATAAAATCATCAGATATTTCTATTTCACTGCCTTTACCTTAAACTGTTACTTTTTACTTTCCAATTATATAATATGTAATTTCACACAATCTATTATTTAACTACTCACATTGTTTTGCTCTAAGTCTTTCTATCCACATTATAAAAATATATAAACTAATGACTTCAATATACAAAATAACAATTTAATTATGATTTTTATCATAAATAGTATGATATTTTCAAAAATGTCATTATAGAATAATTTTCTAATAAAATTTCGATTTTATTTAAGTACAAAAATTAATGTTAGATTAATCTGATAACAATTTCACTTAATCTAACTGACATATTTTGTTAATAACTCAATCTTGAAATTATTTATATAGAGATACATTTATAATTAAATACTGTGCACAGGTTTTATCATGATATATATATGTTTTTTAGGAATTTTCAATATACGTTCAAATTAATGAACTATATTCTTTGGTAGTTTTTGTCTGCTCATCAATAACTAGGAGAATAGTTAATCTAAATAAGACTAATGAACCTAGCAAACCTAACGAATCTAAACCTAGTGAGCCTAGCACTCCTAATGAGTCTAAACCTAGCGAGCCTAGCATTCCTAATGAATCTAAGCCTAGTGAACCTAGCAAACCTAATGAGTCTAAGCCTAGTGAGCCTGAAACTAATGTAAGTAAACTAGCAGACGGAGTTTGGTATGGTACAGGTACTTGGAGTCGCTACTACATACAAAAAGGTCCTGATATTGTTAAAGTTACAGTAGAAAATAACAAGATAAAGAATATTGAATCTGTGGTGTACACTGATGACACTGTTAAAGTATTTAAAAAAGGCCTAAATATTTTTAACAGTTTAATTAACCTTGATGATGCAGACAAAATCTCAAAACAGCTTGAGAATAAATCAGGAGAGGCCTATGATGCAGTTAGCCATGCTACTGAAACAGCTAAGGGTCATACAAAGCTAAAACTACATCTAAATACAGGTGAAACCAAGACAATAGATTTTAATGAAATTGTTTTAAAATTAAAAGGGGGGCTACCAAAACTTGGTAACCCCTCTTGCTATTACTTACCCCTTAACTATTCTAAGTCTTACGGCTTTACCCTCATTTAACTCTACATTTACATAGAGCTTACCACTCATCTTTGTCTTCATTCCTCCGATTGACTCATCATCTATAAAAACCTCATATACAGTATCTTCTAAAAGTCCAAGTGTTATTTGTGCGTCTTCATTTCCCTCTACAGTAAATGAAACCTCATCAAAATTCATATCAAAATCAGTAATAGTTGTTCCGGGATTTGATTCAAATACAAAAGCTGAATTTTTTTCAAGCTTTGTAATCTCCTTGAAAGATTTAATATAATATAAATCCCCCTTAAACGGAAAATCCACTACCTTTGTTTTAGTATCTAATTTATAATTTCCAAATGCCAACTTATTGTCTGATTGTACACGAATTAATTCTGCCATTTTTTCTCCCTCTGCAACACATCAATATTTAAAATAAGTGAATCAATTAATACATGGTAAGTTTATCAACATTTTCCAATATAACTATCTTAGTCTTTGAGTCAACCGAATTAACAAGTTTAATCATATATTCTTCAGGTATTCTAATGCAACCTGCTGAATAAGTATCTGTTAAATCTTTTGTACAATGTATAAACACTGCTGAACCTTTATTAGGAACTGCATCAATATTATAATCAAGTGAAATAGCATAATTATAATAAGGTGCTGCTCCTAGCATATCCTCTGCTGAATTCCAATTCTTAGCAGTGGTGTTTGTATTTACCAGCTTATTGTAGTAAGGGCTATTTGAATCATCTACCCAATAATCTCCCTCTACAATTTTATGATAATCAAGTTTACTTCCGGGGTTATCTTTTAGTCCAAAACTTATTGTAGGCGAAAATACTCCCTCAGGAGTTTTCTTATCTCCTTCAACCTTTGAGGTGGAAATGCCGTTCATTCCACACACGCCACCTACCTGCCAGTTTCTATACCAATTTCCATTTGAATCTTTTAAATAATCATTGACTGTAACCTTATTTTTATTAGACTTATGCCCACATATAAGTACAATGTGTTCAGCCTCTTTGGATACTTTAAGTTTAGTTACCGGAAGTTCTGCTGCAAATGTATTTACAGGTATAAATGCTGTAAGACTTGCAACTGTAACTGCCATAGCTAAAAACTTTTTAAACAAGTTCAGTTTCATTCTTATCTCCTTTTTCAACGGTTTCATTAGATTTCTTTGAGAAAACAAGTTCCTTTTGGTTATTGTCCTCTAAAACATCTACTATTACAATATCTCCTTGCCTAACACTTCCGTCCAAAATTTCCTCTGCTAATTTATCTTCAATAAGGTTTTGTATGGTTCTTTTAAGTGGTCTTGCACCATATTTTTTATCATATCCCTTATCTACCAAATAAGACTTAGCCTCCTCAGTAACCTCAAGATTTACTCCCATCTGGTCGCTGATTCTATGATTAATTTCTTTAAGAAGTATCTCAATTATAGACTTCATATCCTCTTTGGTCAACTGGTGGAATACAATAGTTTCATCAATACGATTTAAAAACTCAGGTTTAAACATTTTCTTAACTTCTTCCATAACTCCGTCTTGCATCTGTTTATAGTCTTTTTCATCATCTACAACGGCATTAAACCCAAGTAATTTAGGCTCAATAATCCTTTGTGCTCCTGCATTACTAGTCATAATAATAACAGTATTCTTAAAGTTTATTTTTCTGCCTTGTGAATCGGTAATATGTCCGTCATCAAGCACTTGTAATAATATATTAAATACATCAGGATGAGCTTTCTCAATTTCATCAAATAAAATCACTGAATAAGGATTTCTTCTTACTTTCTCAGATAACTGACCTCCCTCATCATATCCTACATACCCCGGAGGAGAACCTACAAGTTTAGATACAGAGTGTTTTTCCATATATTCACTCATATCAACTCTTATAAGTGAATTTTCCGTTCCAAACATTGCCTCTGCAAGTGCCTTTGAAAGTTCGGTTTTTCCAACTCCGGTAGGTCCTAAGAAAAGAAATGAACCGATAGGTCTTTTGGGGTCTTTAAGTCCAACTCTGCCTCTTCTTATTGCCTTTGCGACCGCTACAACTGCCTCGGACTGACCAACAACTCTCTCATGTAAAATTTTCTCCAAGTTCTTAAGTCTTTCAGTTTCTCCCTCAGTCAACTTACTTACCGGAATCTTAGTCCACATTCCTACAACTTCTGCAATTTGTGCCTCGTCTACTAAAGGTTTTCTCTCTTCCTTTTCTTTTCTCCATTTATTTCTAACTTTTATAATTTTTTCTCTTATATTTTCTTGTTTAGCTTTTAGCTTACCTGCCTTTTCATAAGCCTCATTTTTGATAGCATTTTCCTTTTGCTGTTCAAGTTTTTCTATTTCTTCTTGTAGCTCCTTGATTTGAGCAGGTTCTACATATTCATTAAGTCTTGTTCTTGAGGATGCCTCATCAACTAAATCTATTGCTTTATCAGGTAAAAATCTATCAGAAATATATCTTGATGATAATTTTACTGCTGCTAAAAGTGCCTCATCTGTAATCTTAAGTTTATGATGTTCTTCATATCTTGACCTAAGGCCTTTTAGTATCATATAAGCCTCTTCTTCTGACGGTTCTTCAACATTTACAGGTTGGAAACGCCTCTCAAGTGCTGCATCTTTTTCAATATATTTTCTATATTCCTCAAGTGTTGTAGCACCTATAAGTTGTAATTCTCCTCTTGCAAGAGAGGGTTTTAAAATGTTTGAAGTATCCAAAGAACCCTCTGAACCTCCTGCACCGATTATGGTATGAAGTTCATCTATAAATAAAATAATGTTTTTTGCTGAAATGACTTCATTTATAACATTTTTTATTCTCTCTTCAAACTCTCCCCTATACTTTGAACCTGCTACCATTGCTGACAAATCAAGTGTAACCACTCTCTTATTTGCTAAAGTATCAGGAACTTCGCCTGAAATAATGTGTTGTGCAAGTCCCTCAACAACTGCTGTCTTACCTACTCCCGGTTCTCCTATAAGACAAGGATTATTCTTAGTTCTTCTGCTTAAAATCTGCATTACCCTATTCATTTCATTTTCCCTGCCTATAACAGGATCTAAACTTCCCTCTTTTGCAAGTTTAGTAAGATCCCTTGAATACTTATCAAGGTTAGGAGTTTCTACTTCTTCGTCCTCATCTTCTTCATTATAACTTTGCACTTCTTTTGCAATGCTTAAAGCATCTCCACCCATTGCAAGAAGTATATCTTTGTATATCTTTGGAATGTTAATATTCATAGTGTTTAATAATTTACTTGCAAGTGAAGAACCGTCTTTAAGTATTGCTATAAGTATATGTTCAGTTCCTACTAAAGCAGAACGATAAATTCTTGCCTCTCTAAATGCTCCCTCAAGTATTCTAATAGCCATAGGAGAATATTCCTGTCTGTTTACCAAAGAAATATCATAATTTTGTGCTATCAGCTGATCTATAAGTTCTCTGACCCTCCTTTCTGAAACTCCATTTGCCTCTAAAACTCTAGCTGCAACTCCATGTCCTTCTTTTATTAAACCAAGCAAAAGATGTTCAGTACCTACAAAGCCATGTGATAAAGCTATTGATGCCTCCTCAGCAAGCCTTATAGCCTCTCTTGCTTGACTTGTATATCTTTCAGCCATTTTTTCCTCCATAATTATTATTGTATTAGTTTAGGTAAATGTTGCCTTATAAAGTCTGCTCTTAATATATCAATCTCTCCTTTTTCAAGTGGTTCTTGAGAAATTTTCATTATATTTGACGGCTGTATTAAGATTGAAAGTGAAAAAAGTTTTTCTGAATTGTTAAGCTTAATAAGTCCGTCTGATACCCCTTGTAAAAGAGCTGATATATAATTAAGAGCATCTTTTAAAGTAAGTCTTCTTGCATAAGATAAAATCCCATAAGCCTTATAAACCTCGTCCATTTTTCTTATTCTATGATTTTTTAAAATACTTTTTCTAAGTTGTGTTTCTTGTGAATTAAGTTGCATTGCAACACGAGCTGTTTGGCTTATCAAAGACCTTTCATCCTGACCTAAAGTCTTCTGATTTGATATATCATAAAAGTTTCCGTAATTCTCATCGCCTTGACCATAAACACCCTTTACTGAAACTCCAAGCCTACCGAGATCTGAAACTAAGTTTGCAAAATTATTGCTTGTTGAAATAAGTGGTAAATGCAAAACTATATTTGCCTTTAATCCTGTACCGATATTTGTAGGGTATGAGGTCATATATCCGTATTTTTCATCAAAGGCATAATTAAATCTTTCATTTATATAATCATCAAACTTATCTGCTCTATCCCATAATTCATCAAGTTTCATTCCCGAACTTACAATCTGAAATCTGATATGGTCATCTCCATTTATAATAAGGCTAATGTCTTCGTCCTTACTAATAAGCATTCCGGTAGGCATTTTCTTATTGGCTAAAGTTGAGTTTATAACCCTTTTTTCCCTTAAAATAAGTCTTTCTATATCAGGTATTGAATTTAAAAACATTGCTTTAAATTCAGTATTTTCAACTTCTCCAATATCTTTTAACTCACTAAGTACCCTCTCTACTAATATTTTAGAGCTTGTCATATCAAGTTTACCCGGAAAAACATAATTATCCAAATTTCTGACTATCCTTACTCTACTACTTATAAAGTGATAATCCGGTTCAAGTACAACATTGTCATACCACATATTATTCTCCCTCAATCATTTTCTTGATTTTATCCCTATACTCTGCTGCTTTCTCATATTCCTCATCTTTTATGGCAATGTCTAAAAGTCGTCTTAATTCCTCTACATTATCCTTAGCATTTAAACTAGGTTCTATGTCAATATTATTTACTTTTGAACTTGCCATTATTTTAGGTCTTTTTCCATTATGCATATCACTACCTTGAAGTTGCTTTATATTGCCGTCTATTAAGAGTCCAAATACTTCATAGCAATCTTTACAACCAAATCTTGAATTAGCTACAAAGTCCTCATAAGTAGTCTTACAGGTAGGACATACAATTCCGGCAGAATCATTTCCCTTTGACGCAATAGTTTCTGAAAGTAAACTTGAAAGTAGCTTTGCAAGTGGTAAATCACTATCAAATAATGCTTTTGGTGCATAATCTAAATCCTTAGCACACTGTAAACAAAAATGATGTTCTCTTTTTATATCATTTATAATTTCAGTATACTGAAGATTTGCCTCTCTTATTTTACATTTTTCACACAACATATTAATTCCTTTCACAATCTAAACATTGTAATTATCATATAACTCATCTATAAGATTATGGGCATCTTCTCTATCCACACCATTACATATTGCTCTTGCAACCACTATGGATAAATCTTTTTTCATCTGAGAAATTTGCCTCATTCTATCTACATCAATACAAATTACTGCTCCCCTACGTCTATCTAACTTGACAAAACCCTCTTGTCTTAGAATAGAATATGCTTTGTTTACTGTATGCATATTTATTCCTACATCATCAGCCAGCTGTCTTACTGACGGAAGGGAATCTCCTTCCTTAATCTTATCAGCAGCAATTCCGACAATAATTTGGTTGCATAATTGTATATATATAGCCTCGTCACTATTAAAGTCAATATACAATTCCACTTTTCTCCCCTCCTCTCTCTAAACTTATTGTATTTGTTATAGCAACAGTATAACACGCTTAAAACTAAACTTCAAGACTTTGCTAAAATTTTATTATTTTTCTATTTTGATTTAAATGGTTTTATAGTATAATTACTTTCTTAGTGAGTTAAAGATACTAAGAGCTATAATGTTTAAATTTTGGGGGAGAAAAATGGTTTTCAGCAGTTTAGAATTTATTTTTATTTTTTTACCGATATTTTTTATAATATATTTAAGTGTTGACTCAAAATACAAAAATATTGTTTTACTTATTTCAAGTATATTGTTTTATGGATATGGTGCATTAAAACACCCACCCTACATTTTTATTATAATCATATCCATAACTGTAAACTATTTTCTTGGAAAACAGATAGCAACTAATCCAAGATATAAAAAAAGTTTTCTTATACTTGGAATGATACTTAATTTCGGCTGTTTAATAGTATTTAAATATTTCGGCTTTCTACTTAGTATAGTAAGTAGTTTATTTGAAGTTCCTGACAGTATTATACAAATGCCTATCTTTAACTTACAACTTCCTGTTGGAATAAGTTTTTACACATTCCAAGCGGCCTCTTATCTTGTAGATGTTTATAGAGGAAATACTGAGTATGAAGAGTCTTTTGTAGATTTTGGTGCATATATCTGTATGTTCCCTCAATTAATTGCAGGCCCAATAGTAACCTATTCAGAAGTAAAAGACAGATTAAAAGCAAGAATATGTAATATATATACTATGTCTGACGGTCTTAAAACATTTATATTTGGGCTTGGATTAAAAGTTATTATTGCAAACAGAGTCGGTAATCTTTGGACAACAATCGGAAATCTAGGTTTTGAATCCATTTCCACACAACTTGCTTGGTTAGCTATCATAGCAAGAACATTTCAAATATACTTTGACTTTTTCGGCTATTCACTCATGGCAGTAGGACTTGGGCAAATGATTGGTTTTAAATTTCCTGCTAACTTTGACCACCCATACCTTACACTAAGCATGACCGAATTTTGGCGTAAATGGCATATCACTCTAGGTAGGTGGTTTAGAGAATATGTCTATATCCCACTTGGCGGTAATAGAAAAGGCGATTTAATAACTTATAGAAATCTTTTTATAGTTTGGACTTTAACAGGACTTTGGCATGGTGCAAATATCAACTTTTTACTTTGGGGATTAAGCTTATTTTTCTTTATTGCTCTTGAAAAATTTGCACTTAATAAGGTATTTAAAAACAGAAAAATGCTTGCACGAATTTACATGCTTTTACTTATACCAACTACTTGGGTACTATTTTCAATAACTGATTTACATAGCATTATTGTATTTTATAAGAAATTATTTCCATTCCTTGGAAATGTAGGAAAGGGTATATACATATATCAAAATGACTACATCAAATATTTGAGTCAGTCTTGGTTTTACATATTATTAGGCTTTATATTTTCTACGAGATTTCCATATAGAATTTATGCAAAGATAAAAAATAGTACCATAGGTTTAGTCTTTTTATTCATAGTGTTTTGGTACTCTATTTATAGCCTCTATATGGGATTAAATGATATATTCTTATACTTTAGATTTTAAAATAACTAGAAAGGTAATTTGAAAATAAATTATGTCAGAATTTGAAAATAAAAATAATAATTTAGAGTTTAGAAAAAACTTACGCTCAAGAAAGTTTGATGATTCAAAAACTGCAAATGCAAAAAGAAAAAAGACTATATTTTTCTTTTCTATAATATGCTCAATGGCAATTAGTGCTCCACTAATCTATCCTAAAATGGCAGAAAAAAATGATGCATTTGCAAATATCTTTAATAATGATAAACCTTCAAACAATTTAGTTGAGGGAAAGCTTGATGATAAAGAGGAAAATGTAAAAAGTTCAGATGACACTAATAAATCAAATAGTGAAACCTTAGCTGCAAGTTCAGTTGAACCAACTACCTTAAATAATGAAACTTCAGTTGCTAATTCTTCTGCTAATGAGCCTAGTACTACAAGTAGTGAAACTACTGCCACTCAAACACAAGAATCACAAAAAAGTTCAAACTCGGTAGAATATATGACAGTAGATGACAGTTACTTCTCAGATGCCTTATTTATTGGGGATTCAAGAACAGTCGGAATACATGAATATGGGAAACTTACTACCCCTGACTATTTTTGTAGTAATGGACTTAGCTCATACACAATATTAAAAGAAAATATAAATGTAAAAGGCTTTGGTAAGACTACTTTAGGCAACCTACTTTCAAAGAAAACTTATGGTAAAATCTATATAATGATTGGTGTAAATGAACTTGGAAATGTAATGGACGAGCTTGCAACAAAAATGAATGATTTAATAACAGCTGTAAGAAAGGCTCAACCAAATGCAATCATATATCTTCAAGGTAATCTGCATGTTACAGCAGCAAGAGCAAACACTGATAAATACATTAACAATGTAAGAATGAATGAATTAAATAGTATTATTGCCTCACATGCAGACAATAAAAAAACATTTTACATTGACCCTAATATACTATTTGATGATGAAAATGGAAACCTTAGACAGGATTATTCAGCAGATAACTCTCACATTTACGCAAAATACTATGTTATTTGGACAGACTGGTTAAAAACTAAGGCAATTAAACAAAGCTAAAACTGTAATCCTTTTCATGGTTTTGGGCTGTGGTTTGCTCGCCGACGGCGAGCAAACCACAGCCCCACATATCCTTATCTAAAATTCTCTTCTATCGAACTTAGACTCCTTATTTGCTTTTTCTTCACTTTCCTTTGCGACCTTATAGTTCTCATCTTCAATAGGAACTGTATTATCCTTATCTAAATTTTCTGCTAAAGCATTTTCAATACTACTTATAGTTTCAGGAATACTTTCTTCTTCATCCAGAAACATTTCCTCAAATGTTTCCCCAAAGAAACCTAAGTTCCATTCATTAGTAAAGCTTGGAGTATTCTTTAAAATTTTATACTCATTACTATCTTTGCCAAACTTCTTCTCGTAATACAGATTTTGCTCTTCTAAAACATTAGCTACTAAACTATTCTCAGTATCAGTAACATTACTATCAAAGTCTTTATCATTAGAAACATTTTCATCAGCGACATTTTCATTAGAAACTGTATTTGATTCTTCGTTATTATCTAAATCCTCTGTATCAAGATTTTCAATATCTAAATCTTTCTTATCTAAATCTTCATCATCTAAGTCTTTATCCAAATCTTTTATATCTGACTTTATTTCATTTAGGCTGTCTACATTATAAAGTTTACTATCTAAATTTTCTATATCAAAACTCTTTGCATCAAAATTTTCTGCATCTAAATTTTCTACATCTAGGTTTTCGATATTTGAATTTTCTGTATTACTCTTACCTAATTCATCTTCACTTTCTGCACCTTTTTCTCTTAGATTCATCTTATTTAGTTTTTCTCTAAGTCTTTTAGATGCAGACTCTAAAGCTAAGTCAATGTCTTGTGTATTATAAATGTCGACTTCTCGTTTAATCTTAGTTTCAGTAACTTCATTATTATTAACATTATTATCTAAGTTATCTATATCATTATTAACAGCTTTATTATCTGATTTATCGTTATTTAATTTATCATTATCTACATTCTTGACATCATCTTCATTATTTACACCCTTTATTAGGTTCTTTGTAACTGTCAAAACAGATTCAGGTTCTTGATTTAAATTATTTCTATTTGTTCTTGTAACTTTATATCTTCTTGCACCATTTGCAGTATCATCTGAACTGGAAATATTTGATAATGTTTTAGTATCAGACTGTTTTAATATATTATTTTGTAATTCTGGTTTTTCCTGATTTTCTTGATTTTGTAGTTCTCTTTGTCTTCTACTTTTTATATTTCTTAAAGCATTCTTTGCTGCAATGTCTGCATTTCTACTTAAAATAAATAGTCTATATCCTATAAATGCCGCTACAAGAATTAGAACAAATAAAATTGCTGTTGCTATATAAAGTTTTTTTCCTCTTGTATCATACGCCTTTTGAAGTGCCTTATAGTAAGAAACTGTATCTGAATAGTCGGCAGTATTTCCACGAATTGACGGATCTTCAAAGTATCTTTGTATAGTCTTTTCTTTAAGGTCATATCTATAAAACTTTTTCTCGCCGTCTACATTCATACCATAAATAAGAGCATAGTTATGGTCTGTATCAGTTGCCCAAAGCCAACCTGTAACATTTACACCATTTAGATTAAGAGTTGTTTCAACAAAGCCCTTAGGTGGTGTTACATCTTTTGGCAAAGGATAGCTTGTAAATGTCTTTGCTGCAACTGTAAAATTTACATATTTTGACCATGAATCACTTGTTTCATCATAGAAAAATAGATTTCCTGAACCGTCTGAAGTAAGCAAATACATAAGTAATGCTCCACCGTCTGCTTGCTTACCTGCTGCAACATTCTTTCCTTTATATGAATATTGCACTTTTTCAAATGTTGCAGGAAGTATAGATGAGTCAAAATCTGATGCAAGCTCATATTTAACTGAATCTATTACAATTCCTGTATCTGAGCTAACAGCAGTAGACTCGCTTAAACTTTCTGAACTTGCCTCTCCACTTTGACTTTCTGAGTTAGTACTTTCCGAACTAATTTCTGAACTAGCTACTTGTGTGGTTTCTGCTTGAGTAGCACCTGCCTCAGCTATAGTAATTTTTGAAGTACCTTGTTTATCAAGTGTTGCCATTTTATTGCTTGAATCATATATACCCCAACTATCAACCTTAAGGCTTGTTTCTCCTGCCTTTAGGGCTTTAAACTTAAGTGTATAAATGTATTCACTATCTGAGTTTCCTGCTTTTCCTGCAATTTTTAATTTACCGTCTGAAACTTTTGAAGTATTCGTTCCACTTACAAATTCTAAAAATGAGGCATCATAAGAAACCTCAACCACATCATCTCCAAGCTTTGAACCGTCTTGTGATGATACTTTCATTGTAACATCAAATTCATTTCCTACACTTGAGCTAGGATCTGAAAATGCTATTCTTGCGTTTAAAGCGTACGCATTAATATTGTAAAATAATGATAGCATAACACAAATACATATAACCAAAAAATTCTCAAATAACTTTTTCATATTCTCTCCAAAATATTTATCCAAAATATAGTAGACACTTCAGGATTATAGTTTAAAACAGACTGTTACAAGTAGTATGTATTAATTAAAAATATATCTAAACTTATTAATACAACAATCATTTAAACATGCTATACCCCAAATTTCATTGCTAATGTTAATTATATCATAATTTAAATTAAAAGTGAACTACATAAGAGGTGCTACTCCTTTCATAAGTATACCTTGTAATTTCACACCAATCTTTTCCTCCTCCCAATCTTTAATACTAACTTCCTTGCAAAAAGATAGAGTTTCATTAAAATCATTTTCAATGTCCATAATACATTCTGTTTTATACATATAAGTTGCACATTCAAAATGATGATATAAACTTCTATAATCAAGGTTTATTGTTCCCACTACTGCCCTCTCATCATCTGCAACAAAACTTTTTGCATGAACAAATCCGGGAGTAAAAATATATATTTTAACCCCTGCTTTAAGTAGTCTAGGAAAATGTGTCTTTGCCAAGCTATAAGGTGCTTTTTTATCAGGAATCCCCGGCAAAATAATCTTGACATCAACTCCCCTTCCTGCCGCAAATTTAAGTGCTGTTTCAAGTTCAGCATCAAGTATAAGATATGGTGTCATAATATGAACATAATTTTTTGCTCTATTTAATATATCCATATAAACCATTTCTCCAACTCTTTCATCATCAAGTGGAGAATCTCCATACGGCATTACATAACCTGATACTTTTACACTTGATTTATCTTCCGGACTATATTCCCTTAGAATTTCATCTCCTGACATAAGTCCATATTTTCCAAGAGTGGTAGGCTTTTTACCATATACATTCCACATTTCTAAAAACATAAGCTCAAAACTTTTTACAGCCTCGCCCTCAAGCATAACAGCAGTATCTTTCCAATATCCATATACATTTTTCTTGTTAATGTATTCGTCAGCAAGGTTTATACCACCATTAAAAGCAACTTTTCCGTCTATAACTAAAATCTTTCTATGATCTCTATTATTATAATGTGTTGATATTATCGGTGCAAGTGCTGCAAATACCTTACATTTTATACCTAACTCCTCTAATTTCTTATGATAAAAATATGGTACTTTTACAATCTCATTTGTTCCGTCATATAAAAATCTAACCTCTACTCCTTGCTTTACTTTTTCAATTAGTTTCTCAAGCACACGCCCAAGCATCAACCCCTCATCAATTATAAAATATTCCAAATATATATATTTTTCTGCCTTTTCAAGCTCAATGAGCATTTGCTCAAATTTATCTTCTCCTGTTGGAAAATAAGTAACTTTAGTATTACTGTAAATAGGAAAATTACCATGTTTATTTATATATTTGCAAAGTTCATAGCTTTGTATATCTTCTAACTTGATTTTTTCTAATGTTTCCTCGTCATAATCAAGTAGATTACTTGTGATATTTCTAAGCTCAAGAGTTCTTTTTTTTACCATTCTATGACCTAAATCTGTTCTTGTAAAAATATAAAAAATTCCTCCCGGAATTGGAAATAACATCATTAATAAAAGCCATGTAACCTTTGCACTTGCATCTCCATTATCATTTACGATAACGATTACAAGTGTTATTAAAAAAATAAGAGTTATTACTATAATATGTGGTGTATGTCTACTTATCCAATTAAGTACAGCAGAAAATAAATACACCTGCAATATAATAAGTGCAACTAATATTGTAGACCTACCAAAAAGTAAGTGGCTGATTCCTTTTTTTCCTTTTTCTACCAGTCTAACTCCTACCGAATCCTCTCCTATACTATTATTACACCTTTCAAGGGCATCTTTCATATAATCTCCTTAATTTTAAAACCTTGTTGCTTGCAGTAAATTAAATATTGTTCCTCATCTACCAAAAAATTACAACATCTATTTATAAGTTGTGGTCTAACTTTATTGTTCACAATAGTATCATAAAGCTTTCTAGCTTTCTTTGTTATAAAATCTATATTCTCTAACTTATTACACCAAGAAAGCTGATTTGATAAAAGATTCTTATAATTAATTGTAGCCTTATCATCCGTTGATAAAATCTTAATATCTACAATCTCTAAACTCTTTTCATGAATTGGTATCATATTTTTGCATCTGCATGATATAAAGAAAAACTCATATTTATCTCCTAAAAAAGGTTAGGCTCTAAGCCTAACCTCTGCTTTTTTAGTTCCCACTTATGGTAGGGTACACTCGCTTTTTTAGCTCCCACTCATGGTAGGGTACACTCGCTTTTTTAGCTCCCACTTTATGGTAGGGTACACTCGCTTTTTTTAGAGCATTTCTACTCTTTGATAGTATTTTATAGCAAATATACAAAAAATGTCAAGAGCTTTTAAAATTATCTGTTTTTCCCAAATAACAACAATCTTTTTTCAAACTCTTGACCTTTTACTGCAAAATGAACTGCATCTTTTCCTGTCATAGGGTCTACTATTCCAAGGTAAATATTTTGAGTATTAGGGTCTAATGTTATCTTTCCCATATCTACAACAATCTCTTGTGAAGTTTCCGACTGTAAAGAAGTTAAATCAATCGGTACTTTTACAGTTGCAATATTATCTCCACTTTTATTTTCTACATAAATATAAGTATCAAAGTTAAAATACATTGGTGCAATGCCTAAATTTTCCCAAGTCAGCTTAATACTAGAATCCTTTATAATTTCAGCACTTGAAATAAAAAATCTATATCCAAGATTTTCTCTTATTTTATCAAAGCTGTTTTTATAGTCTTCATTTACAGAACCATACTTAGGCCCTATAAAGGAAGTATGAGATTCTTTGATAAGCTCTATTGTTCTATCTAAATTTTCCACAAACATATTATTAAAACTTAAAGCACTTGTAAACTCCCCTCCAACAGGAACTTCCTCCCACCAATTAGGTCTAGGTGCAAGTTGTTCTTCATTAGCAGGCTGTTCATAACTACCACCATTATTTAACCAACCAAGCCACTCTTTCGTAGACTTAGCATCACCTACCAAATCATTATATACTCCAAAACCATATTTTTTTGCCTCATTAAAAGGTCGCCTCATAAGAAATTTTGCCTGTGGAAATGCTTTAATATAGGGGGAAATGTAAAAAGCTCTTACTTCTTCTTGTGGCAAGCGAGGCATTCCATTGCTATAATCCACATGCCATTCTCCCCAATGTCCTAGACTTCCAAGCTCTATATAGGCTATAAAACTGTCATTTCCCCACCTTTTACCAATAGCCTTTACTGCCTTTTCATGGTAACTGATGAGTATGTCATTATTATAATTAGGAGAAAAACCTTTTCCATAATCTATATCATACCAAGTTCCGTCGCCATTTATCTTGTCATAGAGCCAATTAGGAATATCCATGTGCTTATTATCAGTGGGTACATCAAGTACAAATCTAAATACTAAATGCTTACCTGATTTCTTTAACTCTTGTATATTATTTTTAGTTTCAATAGTTTCTAAGTCAAACACTCCCTCCCTTGGTTCAAGTTCAGCCCAAGTTATTTCTACATAAGCAAGTGATATATCATCTCTTTTTACTTCGTCGCTGTCAGCCATAGGAGCATAACCAATCATAGGATTAGCAGGGAGTAACTTATTTGATTTAGTAAAATGTGAACTCAAAGCATTTCCCCTATTAAAATATACAAACAAAGTAACTACTTCAATAAAACAAAGTGCAAATATTACTATGTAAGTTTTTTTCATATATTCTCCCAATCTTAAATCTTAAATTTTAAATTTTCTTTGTCTAACAGCCTCATAAGCAAGTATTCCTGTTGCAACAGAAACATTTAAAGAGTCAATATCTCCAAACATAGGTATTGAAACTAGAAAATCACATTTTTTCTTTACAGATTCACTAACACCACTTCCCTCATTTCCTATTACAATTCCTATTGCCCCTTTAAAATCAACCTCATACATACTTGTTCCACTCATATCGGCACATATAAACCAAAGCCCCTCTTTTTTTAACTCTTCTATTGTTTTTGAAATGTTGGTAACTTTGGCAACAGGTGTATAGTTAATTGCACCGGCAGAAGTTCTTGCAACTGAGGCTCTAAGCCCAACTGCCCTATGTTTTGGAATTATAATTCCATGTACTCCTGCTTGATTTGCAGTTCTTATAATTGCACCTAGATTATATGGATCTTCTATTGAATCTAAGATAAGTATAAAAGGAGGTTCTTCCTTTTTTCTTGCAATTTCAAGTATCTCATCAACCGTTGAATAGTCATATGCAGACATAATTGCAATAACACCTTGATGTTTTTTTGTTTCACTTAATTTATCAAGTCTTTCTTTAGTAACAAATTCAGGTTGAATGTCATTTTTTTTAGCTTGTTTTATAATAGTATTTATAGGGCCGTCCTTTAAGCCGACTTGAATATATAGCTTTTCCAAAGTTTTTTCTGCTCTTAGAGCCTCAATAACTGCATTTCTACCTTCTAATGTATTTTCAATCAATTCTCTTATGCTCCTTTACTATCTTGCAAACCTAAAAATACTAATTCAACTGCTCGTTCTTTTTCATTATTAAGATATAAATATCCCATAAGTGCCTCAAAGCCTGTTGCATTCCTATATTCGCTTAATGTTGAATTTTTTGCCATTGAACTTATATTTGCATTGCGTCCTCTTTTGTATATTGACATTTCTTTTTCAGTTAAATTAGGTTTTATAGCATTTATAATTTTTGCCTGTTTACCTGCATTTACCATAGAGGCACTTTCTTTATGTAATTTATTAACTTGTTTATTTCCTTTTAAAACCACTATACTTCTTACAATAATTTCATAAAAAGCATCTCCTATATATGCAAGCACTAGAGGAGAAAGTAGGTTTGCATCATATTTTGACAAATCAAATTTTTGCAAAACAAGGGTTAATATATCATTTGAATTTATGCTTTCTTCCACTTTACACCCTCTCTTGTATCCTCTAAAATAATACCCATATCAAGTAATTTTCCTCTTATCTCATCGGCAAGTGCAAAGTTCTTTGCCTTTCTCGCCTCCTGTCTTTGTGAAATAAGTTTTTCAACTTCTTCATCAAGTACTACTTCTTTTCTTTTTGCAAAAATCCCAAGTATATCACATAACTTTTCTATATCAGAATAAATCTTTTTTAGAAACTCTTTTGAGCTTGATTCATTTGCATTAATATTTGCAAATCTTACTAAATCAAATATTGCAGTTATTGCATCTGCTGTATTAAAATCATCATCCATAGCATTTTCATATTTTTTAACTATGTTTGCTAATTCAATCAAGTCTTCTTTTTCTTTTAATGTAATGTCTACATCATTTGCCTTATTAATAAGTTCTCTTAATCTCTCACAAGCAGTTATAATTCTATCTAAAGAAGTTTTTGCACTTTCCATAAGTTCAGCAGAAAAATTAAGTGGACTTCTATAATGTGTTGTAAGCATAAAAAATCTAAGTACCTGTAATTCATATTTCTTACTTATATCTCTTACAGTAAAAAAGTTTCCAAGTGATTTACTCATTTTCTTATTATCTATATTTAAAAATGCGTTATGCATCCAATAATTGGCAAATGTTTTACCACTTACTGCCTCTGATTGTGCTATTTCATTTTCATGATGTGGAAATATCAAGTCCTCTCCACCACCATGTATGTCAATTCTTTCTCCTAGATATTTCTTGCTCATAACAGAACATTCTATATGCCACCCCGGTCTGCCCTTAGACCAAGCTGATTCCCAATAAGGTTCATTTTCTTTTTTAGGTTTCCAAAGTACAAAGTCTGAAATCTCCTCTTTGTCGCTTTCTCCACTAACTTTTAATTCCCTAAGTCCACTTCTCAGTTCTTCCATATCTTTATGGGATAGTTTTCCATAGTCCTTAAATTTTTTAGTCCTATAATAAACAGTTCCATTTTCAGATACATAAGCATAACCTTTTTCTATTAAACTTGAAATCATATATTTCATTCCGTCAATTTCCTCTGTGGCGAGGGGGTGAACGGTAGCAGGCATAATATTCATGCCTTTCATATCATTTTTACATTCTGCTATATACCTAGTGGAAATGACATTTGCAGAAACATTTTCAGCATTTGCGGCAGCTATTATCTTATCATCTATGTCAGTAAAGTTTGATACAAATCTTACCTCATAACCTTTATACATAAAATATCTTCTAACAGTATCAAAAAAAATCATAGGGCGAGCATTTCCAATGTGTATCAAATTGTATACAGTAGGTCCACATACATATATGCCTACTTTCCCCTCCTTTAAAGGGATAAAATCTTCTTTTGTTCCTGTTAATGTGTTATATATCTTCATATTTCCTCCCAAAACTTTTATCAAATATTTAAAAACTAACTTTGGCAGCAACCACCACAGCCACCTCCACCTCCACTAAAACCACAACAACCTCCTCCCATTTTAGGAGTCATGTCATAGGATTTAGCATCATATATAGAAGTTAAAAGACATACTGCATGTGCAGCTATTCCAAGTCCTCCCCCTGTAAAGCCAAGCCCTTCTTCAGTTGTTGCTTTTACATTTACTTGAGAAACTTCTATTTTTAAAGCATTTGCTATATTTTTTTTCATTTCATCTATAAAAGGTAACATCTTAGGCCTTTGTGCTACTATGGTTGCGTCAACATTTTCAACTATATACAATTTATCTTCTAAAAGTTTTCTAACTTCCTCAAGTAAATACATACTTGAAATATCTTTATATTTTTTATCTGTATCCGGAAAATGTTTTCCTATATCTCCAAGCCCTGCCGCCCCTAAAAGTGCATCTGATATTGCATGTAATAAAACATCTGCATCAGAATGTCCTGCTAAACCTTTTTCATAAGGTATATCCACTCCTCCTATAATTAATTTTCTATCATTAACAAGTTTATGAACATCATATCCATGTCCAATTCTCATAAAACATTCCTTTCTATATAAATTTACTCTAAAATCAAGTAATAAATCTAATCTTTCCTTTAATACAACTTACTTCCACCTCATCATGCATGCCTAGGTATTCACCGTCTACATGTATAGCATAAGGAGTATTTGTTCTTATTTTTATATTAGTACATTCATAATTTCTTACTCCGGGATATTTTAGATGATTGCCTCCCCTAGCACTAAGTAGTATTCTAATAAGTTTAGAAATTATCTTTTGATGAACTATACATACTGAAAGTTCGCCGTCTTGATCATCAGCCTTTGGTGCAAACCTAAAGCCTCCCCCCTCACTACTATGAATGTGTGAAGATATAAATACTAGATTATTAAATTCTAATTTTTTCAAATCATCAACTATAATTTGTGCCTTTGAAGTGCTAAAGGACAGTAATCTACTAATTCCTAACATAAGATATAAAAAAGGATTTAATTTACATAAAGAGGTTTTCTCTGAATGTTCCTCCTTTGACTTTACAATATCAGCATCAAAGCCCATTCCACAACTTACTATAAATCGTCTATGAAGTCCCTCTCCATAAGAAACATTGCCATAGTCTATACATTTAATTAGTTTAGGCTTTAAAATCCTTTTTAAACAACCAATATAAGTTCTAGGAAGTCTAAGCCCTCTTGCTAAATCATTGCCTGTGCCTGTTGGTATATAACCTAAAACTATATTTTCACATATATTAAGCCCCTCAAGTACCTCATTTATAGTGCCGTCCCCACCAACTGCCACAATTTTTAGAGGTTCTTTAGACTCCATATATTGCTTTGAAATTTTACCTGAAAGTCTTATTGCATCTCCTTTTTCATCAGTTAAAAATGCTTTATAATCAATTTTTGAATGAATCAAAAATCTCTCTAATCTTTTCCATTTCTTAAAACCACTCTCATTTCCGGAGTTTGGATTAACTATAAATACGAGCAAAATTTTTCCCTCTCAAATGCTACATTTATTATTAAAATACGTCTATTAAGTCCGTCCTTAGAGTATAACATATATTGAGGTTTAATAGAAGTTTTTAAAAGATTATTTATATATACATGCACCAAGGACTTCTCACTTTTGGCAAGAAGTCCTTGGCTATACAAAATATTTAATTAGAGGTAAAAATCCATGGGTGAATTTTCCTTAATACATAATTAATCTTACTATTACCTTATCTCTAAAGGTTTATCAACTAATTTTTCATTTCCAACTTTTAGATAAACCATTGCAATGAATAATCCAAAGCAAATAAGTGCTGTAAATATTCCTGCTAAGTCTGACGGTAATGCTTGAAGATGAAATCCCTCTTTAGCCTGTAAAATATAAGCAACTGAAACTGAGGTCATATATGCAGCAGGTATGGCGGCTATCATACTTATATTCTTACCTACATACTTACAAAGGTAAACTGACACTGTCCAAAGTGTTATCATTGCAAGTGTTTGATTTGACCAAGAGAAATATCTCCAAATGGTTTGATATTCAAATCTTGAAATTACAAAACCAACTAAAAGTAAAGGTGCTGATAAAAGAAGTCTTTTAGCATGATTTTTCTGATCTATCTTAAACCAGTCTGCTATTGTAAGTCTTGCAGATCTAAAAGCTGTATCGCCTGAAGTAATAGGACAAGCAATAACACCAATCATAGCTAAAACTCCACCTACTCCTCCAAGAAGTGTTGTAGACATATTGTAAACAGTAGTAGAATTTCCACCCTTAGCCTCTAAGAGTGCCTGAAGTCCTGTACCTGCACCATTTTTATTATAGAAAAATGCTATTGCAGCCGCTGCCCAAATAAGAGCTATAATTCCCTCTGCTACCATTGCTCCGTAGAAAATTTTTCTACCGTCTTTTTCACTCTTTATACATCTTGCAATCATAGGAGATTGAGTTGCATGGAAACCTGATATAGCACCACAAGCAACTGTAATACACATAAGTGGCCAAATAGGTAGTTGTGCAACTTCTTTTCCGTCTGCCATTGTTGGATACATATTCTTAAAACCGTCCCAAATCTCTAACATAGGTCTAGTTCCTGAATAGTAAAGAGTTGCTCCACCAATACCGAGTGCCATAAAGATAAGGCAAAGACCAAATACAGGATATAATTTACCTATTATCTTATCAATAGGAAGTAAGGTTGCAAGGAAATAATAAACAAGTATAACGATTGTCCAAAATGGAACATTTAAAACATCCGGAGTTAAAAGTGCAATAAGTTGTGCAGGTCCTACCATAAATACTACACCTATCATTACAAGTAATACTACTGAGAAAATTCTCATAATAATAGCCATAACAGGTCCCATATACTTACCTACTATTTCAGAAATAGATGCACCATTATTTCTTTCAGATAACATTCCTGATAAATAATCATGTACACCACCTGCAAGTATAGTTCCAAATACTATCCAAATATATACTACAGGCCCCCATAAAGCACCTGAGATAGCACCAAAGATAGGTCCTAAACCTGCAATATTAAGTAACTGAATAAGAAAAGAACTTCCTGTAGACATTGGTACAAAATCTACGCCGTCTTGATTTGTGTATGCAACAGTTTGCCTGTCATCAGGGTGAAAAATTTTTTCAACAAATTTTCCGTAAGTAAAATAACCTAAAATTAGTAATGCAACGCCACCTAAAAAAGAAATCATAATTTCCTCCTTCCACTTATACAACTTTATATTTCATCTTTTTTTAATAAAGTTTAAGTTTTCTTTATGAGTGAAGTATAACATAAAATATTAAGAATTAATAGCTTAATGATTACTAAAATTCAAATATTTTTTTATACAACTTGCACAAATTGTATTACTGTGTTTTACTTATATAAGAAAATACTGTTAAATATACTTAACAACTAATTCGCTAATTACTCTATTTATTTATATTATATGCAAGTTTTTTCAATAAAATTAAAGAATAGTGCATTGTTTTCAGACTTGAGCATTTTGATATTTACTATTCACTATTTTTTAATAAACTGTTATCATTTATTGGGCTAACTTTAGCTGATTTATGTGTTATAATAGTATCACTTTGATTCGTTCTATATAAATAGTTACAAAATCTATCTCAAAACAGTTAAAGTTTTTTATTATCAAAATCAAATTTATACAGGAGAATGTTATGCAAAAAAAAGTACAATCACAAGATTCTAAAATGAAAAGTATCCCTCCTGATATTTATCGAAATGAAAGTTTTCTATTTGAAAGTTCAGAAATTAAGAATATCAGAATCGAAATTTCAGATAACCTTTGTTTTGACCCCAACTATTTTAGTGAAAACACAAGTGAGGTTTCAAATCTAATTGAAAAAAGATATTTACTTGAAGATGAAATGCTTGATAATATCTCGAGAGGAAACTTTGAGGAATCACTTAGATTATTTAATGAACTTCAAAATTATAAAATTACTCCAAGAAGTTCAGACAGTTTTAGAAATCAACAAAACTTACTTATAATTTTAAATACTTTATGTAGAAAAATATTGAGCATTAAGAATAATATACACCCCTTATATCTTGATGATATATCTACCAAAATGGCAATTCTGATTAACTCGGCAACTGATGAAAAAGATTTAAAGAAAATACCTAGAGAAATACTTAGAAAGTATTGTATTCTTGCTACTAACTATTCATTACGAGGTTATTCTCATATTGTCCAAAAGGTTGCTACTTATATAGAATTTCATTTTACAGAAGAAATCAGTTTAAGTCTTATGGCAAAGAAACATAATGTAAGTAGAACATATCTTTCAAGTATATTTAAAAAAGATACAGGCTACACTCTTACAGATTATCTACATCATATAAGAATAAAGCGTTCCCTACTATTAATACATACTACAACCTTTTCGATAAGCCAAATTGCAAGTGTTTGTGGCTATTCAGACTTAAATTATTTTATTAGAATATTTAAAAAGTTTAATGGTCAAAGCCCTAAACAATATAGTAAACAAGTAACTTGTCAGTATAAGCATTAAGGAGAAAAATCTAGGGCTGTTGTGAAGCAGCCCTAGACCCCTCTATCTATTTTTATGATTTTTTTCTATTGCCTCCCAAAGTCCCATAAGATATGAAACTCCCAATGCTCTATCATAAAGTCCATATCCCGGCATTGCTACCTCGTCCCAAATCATTCTACCGTGATCAGGTCTTAGAGGTCCATTAAACCCTGTTTCATAAAGTGCTTTCATAATCTCATACATATCAAATGTTCCGTCGCTTGAAAGATGAGCACTCTCCTCAAAATCATCAGGAGAATTAAACTTAAGATTTCTTATATGTGCAAAATGTATTCGTCCTCTTAAAGCTCTTATCATATCAACTAAATTATTTTCAAGATTTGTTCCATAAGAACCTGTACAGAAAGTAACACCATTATGTTTATCATTTACTGTACTCATAAGTCTTAAAATATTATTCTTATTATTTATTATTCTTGGAAGTCCAAATACACTCCATGCAGGGTCGTCCGGATGAATTGCCATATTTATATCATACTCTTTACAAGTAGGCATTATCTTTTCTAAGAAATAAACTAAGTTTTTAAATAATTTCTCCTCGTCTACATCTTTATACATTTCAAAAAGCTCTTTAACCTTTGCCATTCTTTCAGGTTCCCAACCTGGCATAATACTACCATTCATATCTTTTGAAATAGATTCAAACATCTTTTCAGGGTCAATAGCATCTACTGCCTTTTGTGTATAGGCAAGAACAGTAGAACCGTCTTTTCTTTCTCTTGCAAGCTCAGTTCTTGTCCAATCAAAAACAGGCATAAAGTTATAGCATACTAAGTGAATTCCCTCTTTACCAAGGTTAGTTAAAGTTTCTATATAATTTGCAATATACTGTTCTCTGTCCTTACTTCCTGTTTTTATAGCATCATGTACGTTTACACTTTCAATACCTGAAAGATTAAGTCCGGCATTTTCAACTTCATCTTTCATCTTCTTAATTCTTTCTCTACTCCAAACTTCCCCCGGTTTAGTATCATAAAGTGTAGTAATAACTCCTGTAACTCCTGCTATTTGCCTTATTTGTTTTAATGTTACAGTATCAAATTCTTTTCCATACCACCTTAACGTAAATTCCATAACTTTCCTCCTATCTTATTCTTTTATAGTAAGAGAGGCTTTTGCAGGCAAACACACTGCCAAATCTTCTCCCTTACTAAGCCAACCATAATGCTCACACAAATGATCAGGACATTCACTATGTACAAAAGCCGCTTTTTTGTCCTTTACCTCTATATGAATGTTTAGACCATTGCTCTTAAAGTCATAAACCTTATTTTTATTAAGAGGCAATTCCACGACTTTATTTGTATCATAAGTTAAAATAGCCCTTGAACCTGTTTTTTTTGATATATTCATAAATAGCCATATAACAACACAAATTGCTATAAGAAATACAGCTAAAATTATATCTCTTTTTGTCTTTTTATCTAGCATTTAACTCTCCTTACAAAAAGTAAAATAACTAATTATTTAGTATCTTCATCAACATTTTCTATGTCAATATCTTCTATATCTATATCAAGATTTTTTATTTCTGTATTTTCGATACTATTATCTTTTGTTTCAATGTTATCAGTATCAATATTATCATTGTCAATGTTTTTTATATCAACTTCAACATTTTTTGTATCAATATTTTCTGTTTCAGCATCTCCTTTCTCAATATCTTTCGTTTCAACATCTTCTTTAAAAGGACTTTCCTCCGGCTTAAAATCTTGACTTATTAAGTTTATTTCTTTATTAGTATTTTCTATACTATCATTAGTAATGCTATCTTCTTTGGCAGCTTGACTTACTCTTAATTTTATTCTTTTTGCTTTATCATCTAAAACTTTCATAAGCATAAAGCCATAAATAAGCAATAATAAAATAATACTGCCAAGGGTTATGTATGCCCCCAAAACAAAGCCCTCCGGCATGTATTCCATTACTATATGATGTTTTCCCTCTTTTAAATCAATAGCCAAAAATGCCTCAAGCCCCTCTCTTGTTTTTACTTCAACATTATCAACTTTGACTTTCCAACCCTTATCAAAAGGTATTGAAGTCAGCATTACTTCATCAGGTCCTGCCTCTATATCTCCCTCTATGTAATTATCCTTTAAAGCAGTAAGTTTAAATGTACTTATAGAAAGCATTTCATAAGCTTTTTCCAAAGAACTTATATCAAATTTGTAAGCTTTCATATCCATTGGCTTTCCGTCTGAATTACTTAATGTAACACTTGTTCCGTCCTCAATATATCCCAAATCAAGCATATATCTTCTATTTACATTTTCAAACTTTTTCTCAACTCCTGTTGATTCTATTACTACCTTAACATTTTCCACGCTTGAATTAGTTACAAAGGCGTAGTAATGTCCGTTGCTTGAAGTTGTAAATTTATAACTTGAGGTATTTTCAATAAAACCGTCCTCTTCTATCAGCACATTTGGACTTCCTATTATATTACATAAATTGTTTTGAATTTCAGCAGGATTTTCTAAACTTCTATCCCAACTACTCTCAAATCCCGGCCCTACCATATATGCAATAGGTAGTGTGTATGGATTTTCATATAAATATGTATTATCCCAAGATGAAATGAGATTTAAATACGGTAAATTACTTTCTCCTGTATAAATGCCATATTTAACTGAAAAAAGCATATCTACAAGAGGTGTACTTCCTGTAATTGAGTAAGCATTTGTAGAACTTTCAACACCCATTTTCTTGAAAAATGTACTTAAAGATGCTCTAGCTGTTGAAGAAAATAATGAAACAGACCTAAAGTTCATCCAAGCACCGTCATTTTTAGTTTTTCTATTTACCTTTTCTATTCTATAAAAATCATCTTTAGGTAAATTTTCAAGTACTTTTGCTACTGCATTATTATCATTTGTATACTCACTTCTACTAACTGTACTTATACTTGTAAGTGCAGTATTAACTGTTGACTCTATAAGTACTATAATAGCCACAATAAGCATAATAACATTTATATTTATAATTTTAGTCTTATATGCGTATATCATAAAGGCATAAATAGCAACCAATATCATAGTTGCATAAAACACTCCAAAAGAAAAATGGTCATCAGTTACAACCTTTTGACTTAGTATTATAAAACCTATTGCAACAAGTGCAGAATGTCCTAAATCAGCTAAACTACTCCAATTCAAATTGTAATATGCCCTATAACAAATATACAAAATCAAGAATATATAAATAAAACTCTGCCTTGCAGGAAGTGAATTTGGATAATGAAGTCCATGCCAAATGTAATTTAAAACATCAATAGAAAAGCTTGCTAACATAAATATAATCATTACAGCATAAACTATCTTTTCTTTTAGACTTATTCTTTTATTTAAAATGTATAATGCCACAAAAATATAGATTGCAACTCCACAATATATATTAGGCCAATGATTAAGCCCTATTTCAGTCTTTACCCCTATCATATGTCTTGCAAACATATCAATTATAGAAAAGTATTGTGAAAATGTTTGTGGAAAATTAAATTCTCCTGAGGCTGTATCTTTTAGAGCATAAATTTCAGGTAATAATACAAGAGCCGATATTCCACCTGCAATTAAAGAATATAAGCAAAATCTTGCACTTGTAAAGCATATTTCTTTTAAACTTTTCTTTCTTTTTATGACAACTAATGCAATAAAATAAATTACCATAAAAATACATATCATTATAGAAATATAATAATTTGATGTAATGGATAGCCCAAGAAAAATAGCATATAGGAAACCTCTTTTATCAAAGACAAGCTTTTCAAGTCCAAGGCAAATAAGAGGAAAGAGTACAATGCAGTCAAGCCACATTATATTCCAGTTGTATGCTGCCATATACCCTGATAAAGCATAAAATGTCCCAAAGAAAGCTATTCCTGCTTTCTCTTTTTTTCCATGTTTAGATAGATAATAGGCAAATGACAAACCGGAAAGAGAAGTTTTCAAAACTATCATATAAGTCATAAATTCTAAGACAAATTTTTTAGGAACAAAAACTATTAGCCAGTTTAATGGACTCGCTAAGTAATAAGCATAAAGGGCTGAAAAATTTATTCCCATTCCAATGTTCCAAGTATAGAGTAAACTTCCCCCATTTGATAGTTTATATTTAAATTCAGAAAAAAACGGTGCATACTGATGATACATATCTGTTCTTAAAAAACTTTCATCTCCAAATGGAAAAATTCCTCGCTGAACAAATATTATAAGCATCGCAATTAAAGGAATCATAAAAGCAGCAACTAAACCGTCTATTTTCTTAAACCAGACCTTATTTTGCATTATTTTCTCCAATCTTCTTCTTAAAGATAAATAATTTACTTAAAACATAGTTTATAATTATACATAAAACAGACAGTCCTGCCTTTGAAATAAATTCATTTATAAAAAGCTTTTTAACAAGTAGCCACATACCAAAAAGATTAATTATACCTGTTCCAAGCCTTGCAAGTACAAAGCTGCCAAGTTCATAAAATATAAACTTTAGTTCTTTATTAAAACTTTCAAATACATATATTTTATTTGTAATAAAGGCAAATAATACTGCTAATATCCAAGCTATTACAGTTGCTACAAGTTCATCTACTTTAAAAAATCTAAGCCATGTATAACTTAGCCAATCTATTGCAGTAGTTAAAACACCAAAAATCCCATATAAAATTATTTCTTTAGTAAAATATTTTCTTATTATATCCATTTATATTTTAGGTCAGTAAATTCTAATTATTAGACTCTAATTTTACTAACTCCTCTGCTCCTTCTGAAAACTTAATATCTCCATTTTCCATTACAAACACTGCATAAGTGTTAGTAATGGAATTTATTAGTTCAACTGCTTTTTCCTCTCCAAGTGAAAAGCAAGTTGTGCTAAGTGCGTCTGCATTTGTTGATAATGCAGTTATTATACTTACTTGAGTTATACCATTTTGATAAGGATAACCTGTTTTAGGATTTAAAATATGATGATAATTTATTCCATTTTCAAAAAAATGTCTTTCATAAACTCCGGAGGATACCACTGACAAATCATCAATTTCTATCGCTCCTATGGTTTCTCGCCTATCTGCAAAAGGTTTTTGTAAGCCTACATTAAACTTTTCTCCATTAGGCTTTTTACCAATGCAGAGTACATTTCCACCTAAATTTATTATTGCAGAATGTACATTATTTTTTACTAAAAACTCCTTTATCTTATCTGCAATATATCCCTTTGCAATAGCTCCTAAATCTATCCTAGTATCTGCACTTTCAAATTTTACTATATTTTTATCAACTGACACCTTAGTATAATCAACTTTTTTAAGCTCTTCCTTGATTAAATTTTCATCGGGAACTTTAGCATTTTCAGAATCAAAAGCCCAAAGCATTTGTACAGGTTCTATGGTTATATCAAATGCTCCATTAGAAAGCTTGCAATATTCCAATGCTTTTTCTATAGTTTCTGCAAGTTCAGGACTTACCTCAACTTCATTAACTCCCTCTTTTCTATGATTAAGCTTATATAGTTCAGAAGTTTCTTTATGAGCTGAAAATATATCTTCATAATGATTGCATAATTCAAGAGCCTCACTTAATATTTTCTCATCACTTGTATCATATAGCTTTATTGAAACTGAAGTATCAAGTGCAAATATAGTTTTTTCTATTGGTTCTATTGTAGAGCTAGAATTACTTTCATATACATTAAGTTCAGGAGTACTTTTAGCTGTACAAGCCGTACTAGTAATAAGTGCAACAACTACCAAGAATGCAATTCTAGGTAGTTGTTTTGTTTTAAAACAGCAGTTCGTTTTTTTGTTTATATCTCTCATTTTCTCTCTCAATCTTTGCTTGATAAAATTTAATGCAAATCATCTGAGGAATAATTTGGTGCCTCCTTAGTGATTTGTATATCATGAGGATGACTTTCTCTAAGTGCAGCAGAGGTTATCTTTATAAATTTAGAGGTTTCTTGTAATGTAGGAATGTCTTTTGCTCCACAATATCCCATACCTGAACGAAGTCCTCCCACAAGTTGAAATACAGTATCTTCTACAAGTCCTTTATAAGCAACTCTACCCTCTACGCCCTCAGGCACAAGTTTCTTGGCATTTGATTGAAAATATCTATCCTTACTTCCTTCCTCCATTGCAGCTATTGAGCCCATTCCTCTATAAACTTTATACTTTCTTCCTTGGAACAGTTCAAACTCTCCTGGTGCCTCATCACAACCTGCAAACATTGAACCAAGCATACAAACATTTCCACCTGCTGCAAGTGCCTTTGTAACATCTCCTGAATATTTTATACCACCGTCTGCAATTATAGGGATTTTATATTCTCTTGCAACCTCAAAACAGTCCATAACTGCTGATATTTGTGGTACACCTATACCTGCAACAACTCTTGTAGTACATATTGAACCTGGCCCAATTCCTACCTTAACACAGTCTACTCCTGCCTCTATAAGTGCCTTAGTTCCCTCAGCAGTAGCTACATTTCCTGCTATAACTTGTAAACTAGGATATCTTTCTTTAATCATTCTAACACAATTAATTACATTAAAAGAATGACCATGTGCAGAGTCAAGTACAACTACATCAACCTTTGCCTTAACAAGTTCCTCACATCTATCCAATAAATCAGCTGTAATTCCAAGTGCTGCACCACAAAGAAGTCTACCATTGCTGTCTTTTGCAGAATTAGGATACTTAATTTGTTTTTCAATATCCTTTATAGTGATAAGTCCTTTTAAATTACCATTTTTATCAACTATTGGAAGTTTTTCAACTCTTGCTTTAGCAAGTATCATCTTAGCCTCTTCGAGAGTAGTTCCCTCAAGTGCTGTTACAAGGTTTTCCTTAGTCATTACCTCATCAATTTTCTTTGAAAAGTCCTCTTCAAATTTAAGGTCTCTATTTGTAATTATTCCTACCAACTTTCTTCCAACTGTTATCGGAACTCCTGAGATACGATACTTACCCATTAGAGCATTAGCATCTTTTAAGGTATTATCAGGAGAAAGGAAAAACGGATCTGTTATAACTCCATGCTCAGAGCGTTTTACCTTATCAACTTCTTCTGCTTGCTCTTCAATGCTCATATTTTTGTGTATAATGCCTATACCACCCTGTCTTGCCATTGCTATTGCCATTCTATGTTCTGTAACCGTATCCATACCGGCACTCATAAGTGGAATATTTAATTTAATTTCTCTAGTTAAATATGTACTTATATCTACATCATTTCCTATAACTTCTGAATACGCAGGTTGCAGTAATACGTCATCAAATGTAATTCCCTCGCCTATTAACTTAGCCATTGCTTTTCCTCCTAAATATTCTGCCTTTAATAGTAACAAAAGCATTTTACTATGTCAATAAATAATAATTAGTATATCTCTATTTTATAGAAATAGAAGTTAAGAGATTTCTAAATATGAAATTATTAATAGGGGGATTTGCCTCGCCGACGGCGTGGCAAATCCCCCAAAACATGTAATTAAGCACTAATTTGTTCTAAATATATTAATCTTTCTTTCGCTAGTATAATTAGCTAAGTCAACTGCTTTAAGTCTTATAGTATTTTGACCTTTTTTAAGCTTAATCTTTACTTCTTTTTCGCCTGAAACTCCACCATTTAAAAGAGTAGAATCAGTCTTATTTATAACAGCAACTAAAGAATCTCCATTATAAAGTTTTAACTTCAAAGACTCATCATAAAATCTTGCTTTTACAATTACATATTCAGAGTCAAGTTCTCTATCAACTACTTGATATTCAAGTTCAGGTGCAAACTTATCATAAAATGCTCTTCTTACAATAGAGGCATATTTTCCCTTTTTGGTTGTAACCTCGGCTCTTATATTTACATTATAAGCATCTAATGGAAGATTTGCCTTAAAGAAGTAAGCCTCTCCTGAATATAAATTAGTTTGATTTGTAAACTCTCTTTTAAGTTCACTGCCTGAAATCTCTACTTTCTTACCAATTTCATTGCCGTCATTATCAAGCATGGCTATATTTAGTGAATCTATTTCATCATCACTTCCTATATGACCTACAAAACCTTTTACTAATAATGTAGAATTTTCAGTATTGTTAATTGTAAGCACATCTAAAAGCCCCGGAGAAAGTATATATACAGCAGGATATTTATCCTTTGTATTATTAGTATTATTCTCATCACCGGCATTACTTGAAGTTGCATTATCCCTTATCTTATCTTCTTCATCTTCAAGACTACCACTTAAATTTGAATCACTCTTTTTTTGCTTATTACCATTTTCATCAAGTATACCTCTTTCAATGTCATCTTCTAACTGCTCATTTGATATATTACTTCTTTGTGTATCATCATATTCAATACTTATTTTAGTATCAGTTTTAAAATTATAGGCTAAATTTATAGAGTAACCACTGGCATAATAACCAATTTTTCCCTCTTCAACATCAAATACACTTAAAAGCTTTTTAAGTTCAGTTATAGTGCCGTCTTCATCAAGTACAACTTTCTTTACTTTCTTACCCGGCATTGTCTTAAATACAAACTCAAGTTTTCCAATTCCTGATTTTGTTCTAATCTTAGGATTACTTGAATCAACATTTTGTAAATCTCTGCCAAGCCTGATTTGTTTAAAGTCATCAAAAGGTATTTGACTTAAATCAATGTCTATATCAGTTTCAGGGGTAGTTTCAGGCATACTTCCATTTCCAAAGCCTAGCCAAATTTCATAGTTAGTTAATAATGGATCTATTGTAAATTCAACTGTCTTAGTTTCTTTATCATACTTATAAGCATACTTTTTTGCATCAGATGAAACCACATCATCACGAATTAAATAAGTGATATTTCTACCCCTCTTAAGATAAAGCAAGTTTATATGGTCCTTATCATCAAAATGCTTTAGACTTATTTTTGCCTTATTGTCAGTTGTTTCATAAGTATAAGCATTTAACTTTGTATCATTTACACTTACCTCCATTTTTTTAGCTTGAATAGAATTATAGAAATTCATAAATACTAATACTCTATAATATTCTTTCTCGCCTGTTTCTAAAATTTTAAAATCACTATTACCTGTATAATCCCTTGCATAAACATATACATGTGTTGAATCTGCATAAAATGGTGCAACTACCTCTATTTCCTCATTTCTGAAATTATTTCTATATACATAAATAGTCTTTGACTCTGCCGCTGTTTTTGTAATTTCACTATCAGGAATAATTAGTTTTCCATTTTCAACTTTTATAAGTTCTTTTCCGTCTTTGCTTGGTATATCTACAAAATCAATCAAAATACTCTTACCATATTTCGGAGTTCCTTTGATATTATTACTTTCAAGTACATTACTTATAGTTTCAGTATCTTTTATATTGTTAATGTCCTCTGTATTACTTATATTCTCAACATTTTCTATATCATTAATATTTTCAATGTTATTTATATCATTAGTATCTTCTACATTTTCAAGACTACTTGTATTTTCTGCACTATTCATAGCAGCCGGAGGAGTTACACCCTCTCCTGATTTTACAAACTTCATGGATTGTAAATAAATTTTATCTATTCCCGTACCGGTATCTTGAATTTTAAATGTAATTCTTTTTTCTCTATTTCCCCTATCCTCTATCTTTATGCCCTCAGTACCAAAGACAGGTTTTGTTTTATCCACCCTAAGAGGAAAACGATAGGTTTGTACTCCCTCTCCACCTATTCCATGGCTATTGAGCTTTGCCTTAAGTTGGTAAATGTAGGTTTTTCCCTCTTCTGCAAACTTTCCGTCTAACTTGCCGTCCCAAATAGAATCAGGCATAGGTACAAAGCTTTTGCCTCTACCAAGTCTACTAAGTTTCTTTACATTTTGAGATTCTCCAACCACTCTCAATACTTCATTGGTGTCTGCATCTAAAATAGAATATTCTATGCTTTCCATATTTCTAAGAGGAGCAAGTCTTACACCTACTTCATTGTAATAAACACTGTCAGGGGAAATGTATAAAGTATTGTCTACAACAGGTGTAGGCACCATCTGTCTATTTACAAACATTGAAGAACGCATATTATTATCCTTATTTACATAAAACTGTACATTACGTCCTGATGAGTTTTCCTCATTAATATCAAAGGCATCTATCGCATTTTGTGTATTCCATTCTCCATAAAAACCTAAAAACGGAATATTTAAATCAGCCTCTCCCTCTAAATCAGCAAGTTTTATAAAGCCCTCAAGATAGTTATTTTCCTCAAGTTCGCTTGCATCTTCATAGTCAAAAGTAATGTCTATATCTTTAGTAGATTTAGGTTCTACTTTTATATCTTCTGATTTTAAGTCCTGAGAAGAGGTTAAAATTTTAGATTTTTGAGTTCTATATACTAGCTCTTTTTCGCCCTCTCTAACTATTTCTGTCGGCTCATAAATTGCTTTTGAAGTTATCTTATAAGTTTTTTCTTTATCTCCAAAATTAGTAAAACTAAGATGTGCAGTAAATTTCTTGCTATCTATTTGTTTAAGTTCGAGTTTGCCGTCAGCCACTTCATCATTTGTTCCTGTCGCTCTTACAACAACCTCTGTTTTAAGTGCCTTTTCAAGATTTATAAGTCCACTTCCCTGCTGTCTTACAAAATAAGGAGTTGCAACCCCTGAACTCATATCTTCTACAGGCTTTGCAGTATTCATAAGCAAAAGTTTTATAAAATCAGAACTATTTTCAACTTGTATATTTTTTTCTTTTATATACTGCTTTACAATAGCACTTGCTCCTGCTATATGAGGAGATGCCATAGAAGTTCCGGACATATTTTTATATTTTTGATCTTCAGTAGTTGAATTTACATAACCTCCGACTGCCGTAATTTCAGGCTTTATTCTAAGGTCAGGAGTAGGCCCCCATGATGAAAACTTAGACATCTTGCCCTTATCAGCACTTGCAAATGAAATAGGTTTTACATTTAACATAACTCTATTTATATAGCCACTATTTGCTTTTGTGATTTTGTCAAATGTACTTCTTTTAACTCTTACTATTATAGTATTTGCTGAACTACCTATTGATTCAAGACTTGCTCCAAGTTTTTCTCCCATTTCCACGCTATTACCTAAAAATATTGCTTTAGGATTACTTTGAACTATCTCCTCAAATTTCTTTTTGAAGTTTTCCATTTTGTTTTTATTATCAGGCATTTCCAAGAGAACAAACTTATCTTTTATTGTATTTTTAATGCTACTATCTATAGCTTGCTCTTGTGTTACATAAAATAATGATTTCATTACTACATCATTTGTGCCACTAGGAGCATATACATCTACAATTTCAGTATTTACGCCCCCTCTTAAACCGTTCCAAACGATTGTATTTACTTGCCTAAAGTCATTTTCCATAGATGCTACTGCTATTGTACTTTCATCAAGTGCAGGATTTGCAATAAGTGCAGTATCGTAATTTTCCTTAAGCGGCTTTACATTATAACTATTTCCCTCTGTAATAGTGGCATCATTACCTGCTGCAACAGCCACAACTATTCCTGCCGCTCTTGCTTTTTCAAGCATTTCTCTTTCAGGATAGGTTCTTCCCTCAATAGAAAAACCTGCAGGAGAACCAAGGCTCATATTAATTACATCAGCTTTTAATATTATTGCATCATTAACTGCCTTAAGCCATATATCTGTAAATGTAGTAGGATACTGTAAGTCATCTGAAAACACTTTCATAGCAAGTATTTGAGAGTTTGGAGCAACACCATATATATTTTTTTCACTATCATTTGCCCCTACAATACCTGAAACATGCATTCCATGCATAACTCCATAGCTATCAAAAAGATTGTAATTATAATCATAATAATTATATCCATAAGGTACTTTTTCAGAATAATATTTTCCTCTTAAGTTATTGGTAGATATTATATCGGACACCTTATTTGAGTTAAGTGCCGCCTTTTGCATATCATCTAGTTTAAAAGCCTTATGTGAAAAGTCTATTCCGGAGTCAACAACTGCAACAACCGTTCCCTCCCCCTTATAACCTAAGTCTGACCAAACCGAACTTGCACCTATCATATTTGTAGATGACTTAAGTAATGGTCTTTCAAACTCTTCTGAAACATAAACATTCTTTACACCTTGAATATTTTCAATATTTTGAATGTCTTTTTTATCAACACTAAAAGAAACTCCATTGATAATAGTATCATACTGTCTTAAAGAAGATACATCTGAGGACTTTACTTTATCATCAATATTTTTTACAATATCTTTTTGCTCTTTTTTTATCTCCTCTGTTTTTTCTTCTATAAAACTTTTATCAAGTTCCTTATAATCCACTCCCTTTTCTATTGCCTCATCTACAATAGACTTTTGTTCAAGCTCTACTATAACACGAACTTTCTCTTTTTCCTCAAACAGATTCTTTGACTTACTTTCATCATTTTTTTCTGTATCTTCATTATAGCTTATTTTTTTATCAGTAGTTGTATTTGTAATATTTAGATTGTTTTCTGTATTATTTAATGTATATGCTTTAGTAGAAAGTCCTACTTGCTGCAAACTTAAGCCCATTATTAATAATGTGGCAACTATCTTTTTAAACTTACCCATTTTCTGTTCCTTCTTCTTAATATTATTCTATAACCAATTTCACTATAAATTTAGGCTTGCCATAGTTTACATTGTTAACCACAATTTCACTTGAAACTGTGGCAACCATATCATAAGTTCCTTTTCCTAAATTCAAAGCTTTTTCAGAATTTTCCCATTCTATATCAATCTCTTCTCCACTATTTTCTCCACTTACTCTAAGCCCTATTAGTGCTTTCTTAGGTAAATCAACATTTCCCTCGCTAAACTTAAGACTTCCGTCAGACTTTGTTTTATCGGTTAAAATAACAAAATCTCTACTATATTCTTGTTTATTTGGAGATGAACTACTTTCTTTTGGCTTTTTGGTTTCAGAAGTAGAACTTTCTGATTTTGAAGTTTCTTGCCTAGTACTTTCTTGTTTTGAACTTTCCTGTTTTGAAGTTTCTTGTTTATTAGTTTCTTGTTTGGAAGTTTCTTGCTTTGAAGTTTCCTGTTTATTAGTTTCTTGTTTTGAACTTTCCTTTTGAGTTGTACTTTCAGGTACTTTAGGTTTATGCACATCAGGTTCAGGGAGAGGCACATAACTTGTTTCAGGACTGCTTATCCCCTTACCACTACCACTTTTAATTATGCTTTTTGCTCTTAAATTAGTTTGTTGGTTTTGGTTTTCTGTTTTTTTACTCTCTGTACTTTGGCTTTCTGTATTTTTTATTTCCATACTTTCAACTTTTTGATTGGTATTAGTTTGACTAGTAGTTTCTTGATTTAAAGTTTCTTGATTTAAAGTTTCCTTATTTTGATTTCCTATATTTTTTTTATTATTTTTAGTCTGTTTAACTTTCTTATTTTTAGAAACTTTATTTTTAGAAACTACACTTGTTGTACTTTGTAAAATATTTTCGTCTGTACTCTTATTTATATTCTCTGCAATAGTACTTTCTGAAAAACTTTCACTAATTTTAGTATTTTGTGTTTCCTTGTTCTTTGCCACTTTAGTATCTATAACAGTTGTTTCATTTATGCTGCTTTCAGTTTTGGAATCATTTTTTTTAATTCCACAGCCAACTGCTATAATACTTGTAAGTGGTACAATAATTGTTAGGGCAGTAATTACAAATTTTCTGCCTTTTCCTAGATTTCCTCCAGCTTTCATAGTCATTTCTCCTAAATTTCAAATTATCAAATCTATATTATATTAACATGCTAAATTTTGCAAGTGATTTGCATAAAAATGTGCAAACTACTTGCAAAATTTATATCAAGTAATATTTTAGACATATCTTTTAAATATTTATAAGGTTAAAAAAACTGTTTTGATAAATTTGTTTGTATAATAAAGCTATTTTTAGCATTGATTAGAAATGCTTAATGAATTATAATACCATTATTGTTTTTAAACTTATTTAAGGAGATTATTTTATGTTGAATTTAGAAAATGTTTTTATTCAATTTGATGCACAGGGAAAATATCGAGAGGCCACTCCATTTGGAAATGGTCATATAAATGATACTTACCTTGTAAGCAGCATTGATAATGAGGGCAATAATTATAAATATATATTACAAAGAATTAATCATCAAATTTTCAAAAAACCTAAAGAGGTCATGGATAATATAGTAGGTGTTACATCATTTTTAAAGAAAAAAGTTTTAGAAAGAGGTGGAGATACTACTAGAGAAATTCTAACTGTTATCTTTACAAAGGATAATAAAAGTTTATATATAGATAATGCAGGCGAATATTGGAGAATGTATATCTATGTTTTGGATTCAATCAGTTTTGATATGATTGAAAATGCAAATGAATTTTATCAAAGTGGTCTTGCTTTTGGTAATTTCCAAAATCAACTTGCAGACTACCCTGCACATAAACTACATGAAACTATTGAAGGCTTTCATGATACCAAGAAAAGATTTGAAACCTTTAAAAATGCAGTAGAGAAAAATGTAAAAAATAGAGCTGAAAATGTAAAAAATGAAATAGATTTTGTGCTTAATAGAGAGTCTTTAGCCAATGTGCTTGGAAATGCACTTAAAAATAATGAACTACCTCTAAGAGTTACACATAATGACACAAAGCTTAATAATATTTTATTTGATAAAGATACTAGAAAACCTATATGTATCATTGACCTTGATACAATAATGCCGGGACTTGCCTTAAATGACTTTGGCGATTCTATTAGATTCGGTGCAAATACAGGTGCAGAAGATGAAGTGGATCTGTCAAAGGTAGGCTTAAGCTTAGAGCTTTTTGAGGCCTATGCAAAGGGCTTTATATCAGGCTGCAATGGTAAACTTACTGAAAATGAAATAAAGATGTTACCTATAGGTGCTATGGTTATGACCTTTGAATGTGGAATGAGATTTCTTACAGACTATCTTGAAGGAGATGTTTACTTTAAAATCGCAAGAGAAAATCATAACCTTGATAGAGCTAGATGTCAGTTTAAACTTGTAGAAGATATGGAAAATAAAAGAGCTGAAATGGATAAGATAATAGCTAAGTATTGCTAAATTTTTAGAGCCTATAAAAAAAAGTCTGTAAATTAATAGAAATAAAGATAGCCTTCTATGGTAAAATATAAATATCATAGGAGGCTATTATTATGGCA
>CALALP010000072.1 GCA_937925515.1 uncultured Lachnoanaerobaculum sp.
GGTTTGTCCTCGCCGTCGGCGAGGGCAAACCCCCCCTTTAAACATTACTTATAATTTAACCTAATCTTTGTTTTGCATCTGATGCACGTCTAAGTGCTTGGCCGATATAGTTTATAGTAAGCATCATAAACAATATAAATATAGTAGCAGGTAGCCATACAAATGCTTTATCCTGTATTATCTCAGGTTTTGAGGCATAGGCTATTAAAGTTCCTATTGACGGTACACTTGTAGGTAAACCAAAACCAAGGAATGAAAGGCTTGTTTCAATACCTATATTTCCTGCAAGTGCAAGAGTAGTATCAACTATTATAATAGATGAAATATTAGGTAAAACTCCACCTAACATAATCTTTAAATCCCTTGTACCCATTGTTTTTGAGGCACTTACATAGTCTCTTCTCGACTCGGACAATGCCTTTGAACGAACAAGTCTTGCAGTTCCCGTCCACCTAAAAGCTGAAAGTATAAGTACAAACTTCATAGCTGTAAATTTAGGAACAAGGCTTACAAGTGCTATTATGATAAGCATAGTAGGTAAAATTCCTATGAAATCAATAATTGCTAAAAGTATGTTGTCAACTATTGAGCCATAGTAACCCATTATAAGGCCGACTATAACTCCGATAACAGTTGTAATAAGTGTAATTAAAAATCCTATATAGATAGAGTTTCTAGCACCTACAATTAGAAGTCCGAAGATTGAACGTCCTCCGGCATCTCTACCAAATATATCCCAAATTCTTGTAAATGACGGTCTATGATATTTCATAGTGATATTTACAGTGTTTAAATCTTCAAGATTTATTGTAGCAGCAAATACAAAAACGAATATAAGCACTGCAACCAATGCAAAAAATGATATTGTTGCAAGTCTGTCCTTTGCAAACTCACGAAGTATTACTTGAAACCCACTTGGATTTTCTGACATAGGAGTTTCAATATTTTCTTTTTCTGCCTCTTCTAAAAGAGTTTTTCTCTTTAAAATCATATTTACCTCCTATTCTATTCTTATGCGTGGATCGATGATTGTCATTGTAATATCTGATATAAGTGATCCAATCAGATATAAAAGTCCATAAAGTAATATAAGTGTAATTACAACACTGAAGTCTTTATTAAGCATTGAATCTATAAAGAACTTACCCATTCCGGGATAGCTGAATATAGTTTCTGCAATTACTGAACCACCAAGTAAGCTTGAAATCTGAAAGCCAAAGAAAGCAGCTATTGGAAGTAATGAGTTTCTGAAAATATGATGTGAATATACCTTTTTCATAGGAACACCCTTACTTCTTGCAGTCTTTACATAGTCCATTGTTTTTGCATCTATAACTTCATTTCTAAGATACTGTATTGTACCCGGAGAACTGAAAATTGCTATACAGGTCGCAGGCATTATAATATGATGAAGTCTACTTAAAAAATATTGTAGAGTCCCCGGTGTAAGACCTGCATCTATTGAACCTATTGTAGGAAACCAATGTAGAGTATATCCAAACACAAGTATTGCAATTAAGTAAATTACAAATGACGGAATTGCATATATAAAGAAGTTTGAAAATACTACTGCTTTATCAAATTTAGAGTTTTGGTATCTTCCTGAAAGTATTCCAAGTGGAATTGCAATCAAATACATCTCAATAAGTGCAAGAATTGATAATGTAAATGAGTTTAATGCTCTTGGTCCTATAACCTCTAAAACAGGTAAAGAGTATTTATAACTTATACCAAAATCCCCATGCAATGCCTTTGTTATCCAGCGTATATATTGTATATGCCATGGGTCATAGTATCCACTTTCAATTCTAAGTTTCTCTATTAAGTTAGGGTCTACCTTAGGATTGGTTATACCTGTAAACGCATCTCCCGGCATCATTTTTCCCAACATAAATATGAGTATACTCAATATAAATAATTGAGGTATCATAAGTAAAACTCGTCTAAGAATTGTTTTCCACATTATTTTTCACCTCCCGATTCTGCTACAAAATGAGTAGGTGAAATCTGCTTAAGAGGGTAAACCTTATCGTCCTTATCATAGAATTTATGATAAGATTCATTAAATTCTTTTTCAACCAACTCTCTATTTCGTTTTGATTCCTCTTTTAAATCAGGATTGATTTGAGGAATGGACGCAATTAGTTTTCTTGTATATATATGTCTAGGGTCTTTGTAAATATCCTCTCTTTTTCCTGTTTCAGTAAATCTTCCTCTATGCATAATATAAATATAATCACACATGTGTTTTACTACACCGAGGTCGTGAGAAATGAAAAGATAGGATAAGCCCAAATCTTTCTGTATTTGCTTTAAGTAGTTAAGTACTTGTGCCTGAACTGATAAGTCAAGAGCTGATACCGGTTCGTCGGCAATTATAAGTTTCGGTTTACAAGCTATTGCCCTTGCAACTCCAAGTCTTTGTCTTTGACCTCCTGAAAACTCATGAGGGTATTTATATACTGAATCTTTTGGCATACCGACAATATTTAACAAGTCATAAACTCTTGCTTTTCTTTCCTCATGTGTTAGGCTTTCAAAATTGATTATAGGTTCTGAAAGTATATCCATAACTCTTTTTTTAGGGTCAAGGCTTGAGAGAGAGTCTTGAAAAATCATCTGTACATCTTTGTTATATCCGACTTCTTTTCTTAACTTCTTACTTACTACATTTTTATCTTTGTATAAAATCTGTCCGGCAGATGTTTTTTCAAGTCCTATAATTGCTTTTCCGATAGTGGATTTACCTGAACCACTTTCGCCTATAAGACCATAAGTTTTACCCTCTTCCAAGGTAAGGTTTACACCGTCAACAGCATATACATAATCTACTATTCCGTTAAAAAAGCCACCTCTTATAGGATAGTGAACTTTTAAATCTTTTACTTCAAGTAAACTCATACATTTTCCTTTCCTTCCAATTTAAAGTTCTTCCAACAACTACACCTTACAAAATGCCCATTTGATATTTCATGGAGTACAGGATTTTCTTCATGTGCCTCCTTAGGTGTATGAGGTATTCTAGGAGCAAATCTACAACCTTTTCTTGGAAGATTTCTAAGAGAGGGAACCATTCCACTTATAACATATAGTTCCTCATCTTCTGAATCTAATTGTGGAATAGCATTTAATAAACTTCTGGTATAAGGGTGCTTAGGGTTATTAAATAGTTCCCTGCTTTCTGCAAGCTCAACTATTTCTCCTGCATACATTATAGCAACTCTATCAGCCATTTGTGCAACTACACCCAAGTCATGAGTTATAAGTATAATTCCTGCATGAATTTCAGCTTGCAAATCAAGCAATAAGTCAAGAATTTGTGCTTGAATTGTAACATCGAGAGCAGTTGTAGGCTCATCTGCTATAATTAATTGTGGCTTACATATAAGTGCCATTGCTATAATAACACGCTGACGCATACCTCCTGAAAGCTGATGAGGAAATTGCCTATAAATTCTTTCAGGCTTTTCAATACCAACCTTTTCTAGGATTTTAAGACATTCTTCCTTTCTTTGAGTAGGATTTAGGTCAGTATGATAAATAAGTCCCTCTTCAATTTGTTCGCCTATTCTTTGTAGAGGATTTAGAGCAGATAGGGGATCTTGAAATATCATTCCTATTTTGCCACCTCTTATTTTATTATATTCATTTTCTCCAAGATTAAGTATATTTTGATTTTCAAATTCAACTTCTCCTGTTACACGAACATAATTTGGGTCATGTAAACCCATAATTGTAGTGGCAAGGGTACTTTTTCCACAACCGGACTCTCCTACAATAGCAAGCACTTCATCAGAATAGATAGTTAAATCTACTCCGTCAACTGCATCAAAGTATTCATCTTTAAATCTAAAGCCGGTATGGAGATTTTTTAATTTACATAAAGCTTTTTTTTCCATATTATTATCTCACTTCTTTAAAATATTGATTTGGTATCAATGATTATGACTTCTAAGTCCATATACAACAAACATTTGTTGTTCTATAAATGACTACTGTTTTATACTACACTTTTTTTAATAATTCATCAAGCAAAAAAAAATAAGAAATTAAAGGGTTTTAAATGAATTATACTATTAATAAAAGACCTTGACGGTTTTAAGTTGTCAAGGTCTTAACATTAAAATCAAACCAAGTTTATATCATTATTTATCAGCAATAGGGGCATCTGCTAAGAGCTGTATATCAGACCAATGGAAACTTTCAGCAGGGTCTTTCTCAGAGTAGTAGCCAAAATCATAATCACTTACTCTATTGTTTATAACAATTAAATCTACTCTATTCATCATAGGGAAGAAGAATGCCTCTTTTTCAAATTGTGCCTCAAACGCATAGTAATTTTTCTGCATTTGAGCAGGATCCATAGATTCTGCTGAACCTAATTTATCAATTATTGTCTGTAATTCAGGGCTTGTATATCTTGAAAAGTTAAATGCTGCACTCTTACCGAAAATACCAACAGGGTTAGGATCTGATGCTTGTCCAAAAGCAGCTGAATATACATCTATTGCAGGGTCATCACTTTGTATTCTATCGTAGAAGTTGTTAAAATCAAGAAGTCTTCCGTCTACAAGTTCTACATTAAGTCCTATTGATTTCCATTGTTGTAGATAGTACTGTGCAATAGGTTCTGCAACTTCTGAACCACTCATACTAGCATAGTTGATAGTTAATTCTGAACCGTCTTTATTTTCTCTTATACCGTCGCCATTTGTATCTTTATAACCTGCATCATCAAGAAGTTTCTTTGCAAGCTCTAAATCATAAGGAGTTCCATTTATATTTGGATCAAGGAGTGTTTTAAATGGTGCTGCAATAGGAGATAAAGCTCTAAATCTAAGTCCATGGTAGAACTCCTTACCAAGCATATCATTATCAATAGCATGTGCCATTGCTTTTCTAAGTGCAGGGTCTGCCATTTTTGCATTAGGGTTAGGTACAACTTCATTCTTTGCAGAATCCCATTTACCAAGTTTAAAAGTTAAATAGCTCATATATAATTCAAGTCTTGAAGGAATTTTTATATTATTCAACTGTGCAAGCTCAGGATATACATCAGTTGATACTTTCTTGATAATATCATAGTTACCTGATTTAGCGGCTGCTACTTGTTGAGATGAAGGAATAACTTCAAACTCTACATTTTTAACTTTAGGCTCACCATAGATATAATATGGGTTTGCAGTAAATGATACTTTCTCTCCTGCAACTACATTTGTTATATAGTATGGACCATAAGATAAAGGATTCTTTCTAAATGCATCTGATTCATTTATCTTATCCATAGGAATACCTTCAAGCTGTTTTGCATTTACAAACTCAGAGGCAAATGGACCACCCCAAATAACTCCCGGAGTCATTTCCTTAAGATGTATTTTCATATTAGAATCATCAATTACTTCAAGACCTGAAATCTTATCAGCCTTGCCCTCATTATACTCCTCAATACCTACTATATTATGCATGTCATCACTGTATCTAACTGATTGAGTAGCAACTATATAGTCATTATTTGCAGTAACCTCATAAGTCTTAACAATGTCAGCAGTGGTTACTTGTGAACCGTCTGACCACTTAAATTTAGGATTTATTTTATATGTAACAGTTTTTTCTGCCTCATCAAATGTAACTTTTATAGGGGTAGTATCACTGTCTAAAACAAGTTTAAAGTCTGTAGTTGTTGGAAATGCACCCATCATGGTGTCTTTCATAACCTCATCATCATAACCGTCAGTGAAAAGGAATGGATTAAAAACTCCCTTAAGAGTTGAATCCGTTACGATAGCAACCTTTAAAGTTGCGTTTTCAACAGGTGTTCCGTCATTGTGAATTACAGCAGGATGCTCTTTTTGAAATGCCTCCAAAGCAGAACCGTCTGCTGCTGATTCTTTTGCTGTATCTTCTGATTTTGATTCGCCTGATTTTGATTCATTGCTATTTGCATTGTCTGCTGCCTTAGTGGTATCATTTACATTACTGTTGATACTTCCACCTCCACCACAAGCAGTAAGTGTTAATGCAAAAGCCATAGCCATAGCCAATTTACTTAAAGTTTGTTTTTTCATTAATTAGTCCTCCTATTATTTGCTCAATTTAACACTTTAGATTACTTGAGCATGTCCTTTTATTTATATCATATTTTCAGCTTAAAAAACATTGTTATAGCAAAAAAAAAGTATTTTTGATAAATCGGATATAATTTATTCTGTATATAGCTGTTTCAATGTGAAAATTCACAAAAAATTCACATTAAAATTATTCTAAGACTATACCCACTATAACTTAAAGTTATGATAGATTAAGATAAGAATTGTAACAACTAATGTATATGTAAAGAAAAAGATATTTTCAGCAGGTATTATTAAGGTTATAAGTATGAGTAATGCTATGATTAAATACTGAACTACTGTATTGCTTTTGATAAATTTAATTACATTATTAAAATGATATCTCATAGGAAACTTAGTTTTGTTTTTAAGCAGTTCTTTTGGAAAGTTAGTAACAGTTTCTTTTGATTCCTGACTTATATTAAAAAGGCTACTTACTACTTGCTCAAAAGATTTAACAGTGGAATAAATATCATTTATAGTTGTAGCATTTCCGGAAGAAAGTGCATCAAATATTTCATCTACCACCTTTTGCCTATTTTCCATTTCTATATTTTCAAGCCACTTGTCAAGTGTATCACAAATGGCCATGCTTGCAGGGTCATGTGTTGGTATAGTGTCAAGTTTACCATATTTAATGCACCAAGAACTTATTTGATGCTGTGCCAGCCCTAATTTTATTGATTTTACTATTATTTCATTTGAGATATTAGGTTCAAAAATTTGACCAACTACTGAGTATTCAGGGGAAATGCCAACTGCCTTTTCATTAACTCGTTTAATTAAGTTTGGATTTATTATCTCAGGGCATAAACCGGGGGAGTCTAATAAAAAAACTTTTGAAACCTTTTTCCAAAGATTTTCTTCTAGTAAACAAGCGGCATAAAGTGCCAGATTCCCTCCCTTTGAATGTCCTCCGATATAGTACTTGCAGTCGTCTTTTATGTTTTCTACACAATATTTTAAAGCAAGTTTTTGAGCTTTTACAAGGCTGAAACTTAACATAAAATCTTCTTTCCAACCTATTATAGTGTTGTCAGTACCTCTAAAACATATGGCTGTAAAGTTGTCATTTGGATTGTCAGAAATATATTTATAGGAAAATGCACAAAATTGTAAATTCTTATTTTCATCATAGGCATCAATAAAGTCTGAGATTAAAAGAGTACCAAATCTTTTTGAGTCTGCTAAAGCTTTGGCAAAATCTTCAAATGAATCATCTTTAAATACAAGTTTTACATTATCATTTAATTTTACATACTGTGATAATTCATTTACACATAAACTAAGACTCTTTTCATTATTATTAGGTAAAACTTTTTCAAGATCAAGATACGCAAAATAAGATAAAATCATCATATCAATTTCATTAAATTCTTTTTTTGAAAAATTTAAATCCTTAAACCAGTATATATATTCAAGAAATGTATTCATACTTCTCCTTAAGTTAAAAATATTTTGATTACAGTATAAGTCAATGTCTTAGATGTATCAAGTTATATTCAACTTTACAATGCTACTATAATAGTTTATACTGAATCAGTTAAAACACTGAACAGGAGGGATTGCATTGATAGAGGCAACTAGCTGTGGTGGTGTAGTTATATTTCGTGGAAAAATACTTGCACTTTATAAAAATTATAGGAATATTTATGATGGCTGGGTTTTACCTAAGGGAACTGTAGAAAAAGGGGAAACCTTTGAAGAAACAGCACTTAGGGAGGTGAGAGAGGAATCAGGTGTAGATGCAAGGATTGTCGAATATCTTGGAAAGAGTAGATATACTTTTAACTCGGGAACTGATATTATTGATAAGCAGGTGCATTGGTATCTGATGATTGCGGATAGCTATTACAGTAAACCACAAAGAGAGGAATATTTTGTAGATTCAGGTTACTATAAGTTCCATGAAGTTTATTACCTTTTAAGATTTGCAAATGAAAAGTATATGATTGAAAAAGGTTATAACATTTATAGAGAACTTAGGAGAAATAGTGAATGGGGGCGTATGTAATAATTTTTTTATAATATAGCTACCCTATTTAAGCACAATGTGGACTCCTCGCCATTGGCGAGGAGTCCATAACTATGATAGATATTTTAAATATAAGAGGAAGGTTTTATGAACTTGAAAGAAATTGACTTTAAAAAAGTAATAAAGGAGTATTTTATTATAACGGTTAGTATACTTATAATGGTTGTAGGAGTATATTTTTTTAAGTTTCCGAACAATTTTTCTTTTGGAGGTATTACAGGTTATTCTGCGATTGTAAGTAAACTTACAGGTGTTTCAGCTACAAGATTTACGCTTATAGCAAATATTATATTAATTATAGCAGGCTTTGTACTTTTGGGACGAGGCTTTGCATTTAAGACAGTTTATGCAAGTATTATTTTTTCAATAGGTTTAGATTTACTTGAAAGACTTATTCCAATATCAGCTCCAATTACAAATCAACCACTCTTAGAACTTGTTTTTGCAGTAGTAGTTCCAAGTGTTGCAACGGCTATTTTATTTAATATAGGGGCATCAAGTGGTGGAACAGATATTGTTGCACTTATTATAAAGAAGTATTCAAGCTTAAATATAGGAACTATGTTTTTGATAGTAGATGTGGTTTCAGTAATAATGTCATTTTTTGTATTTAATGTTACAATAGGACTTTTTTCACTCTTAGGTCTACTTACAAAGTCTTTGGTTATAGATGATGCTATTGAAAGTATAAATATGCGTAAGTATTTTACAATAGTATGTGAAGACCCTCAACCTATTTGTGATTATATTATAAATGAACTTAAACGTTCAGCTACTATTTACGAGGCAACAGGAGCTTATGGGCATAAGAAAAAAACTATAATATTGGCAACTATGGATAGAATACAGGCATTTAAACTTAGAAATTATATTAGAGAAAAAGAGCCTCATGCATTTATGATTATAACAAAGTCAAGTGAGATAATAGGTAAGGGATTTTTGGATAGATAGAGTTTTGTTAGGTTTAATATTAAATTGTTCTCAATTATTTTATAATTATTTTATTTTGTGCTTGTTGATTTATGAGGGCTAAGACATTATAATTAGTTTTGGGTATTTGTTATATAATGATTATAATAATGAAAAATATTTAATATTTAGAGAGGGATATAAATGAACGATAGAAATGAAAGAGATAATAATAAACCTGAAAGAGGTGAAACAGGGCGTTGGATTATAATGGCTATATTAGTTCTTGTAACCATATCTCTATTTTCAGTCTTATCAGTAAGATTTAAAAGAAGTTCAGGAAAAGATTTACCATATACAGAGTTTATGAAAATGGTAGATGAGGGAAAAGTAGAAGAGGTTAATATAACCAATACAGGCATTTTAATAAAAGTAAAGCCAAATCTAAAAGATTATTCTTCATCAGTTATCTATAATACTGTAAGGGTAGATGATGATAGAGATCTTATAAACAGACTATATAGTGCAAATGTAAAGACAAGAAGAGAAAGAAATGATACTGCCTCAATGCTTATTTCAATAGCAGGTATGATTTTACCTATTGCAGCAACCATTTTCATAATCAATTTTATGATGAAAAGAATGGGTGGCAGTGGAGTAATGGGAGTAGGCAAAAGTAATGCAAAAATTTATGTTCAAAAGCAAACAGGCATTACTTTTAAAGATGTTGCAGGAGAGGACGAGGCAAAGGAATCTCTGACTGAAATAGTGGACTTTCTGCATAATCCTGCAAGATTTACTAAAATCGGTGCAAAACTTCCAAAAGGAGCATTACTTGTAGGACCTCCCGGTACAGGAAAAACTCTTTTAGCAAAGGCAGTTGCAGGAGAGGCAAAAGTTCCATTTTTCTCACTTACAGGTTCTGACTTTGTAGAGATGTTTGTAGGTGTCGGTGCATCGAGAGTAAGAGATTTATTTAAACAGGCACAAGAGGCCGCTCCTTGTATCATTTTCATAGATGAGATTGATGCAATAGGAAAGAGCAGAGATTCAAGATATGGTGGTGGTAATGATGAGAGGGAGCAAACTTTAAATCAGTTGCTTTCAGAAATGGACGGTTTTGATTCCTCAAAGGGACTTTTAGTACTTGGTGCTACCAATAGACCTGAAATACTTGACCCTGCACTTTTAAGACCGGGAAGATTTGATAGAAGAGTTATAGTTGAAAGACCTGATTTAAAGGGGAGAGTAGCTATACTTAAGGTACATTCAAAAGATGTACTTATGGACGATACAGTTGACCTTGATGAAGTAGGACTTGCAACAAGTGGTGCAGTAGGTTCAGACCTTGCAAATATGATAAATGAGGCAGCTATTTTAGCAGTAAAGCATGGTAGAAATGCAGTAAGCCAAAAGGATTTATTAGAGTCTGTTGAGGTAGTGCTTGTAGGAAAAGAGAAAAAAGATAGAGTTTTAAATCAAAAAGAAAGAACAATAGTTTCATATCATGAAGTTGGACATGCACTTATTTCAGCACTTCAAAAAAATTCAGAACCTGTACAAAAGATTACTATTGTGCCTAGAACTATGGGGGCATTGGGATATGTAATGTATGTGCCTGAGGAAGAAACATATCTTAAATCAAAGAGTGAACTTGAAGATATGTTAGTAAGTCTATTTGGAGGACGTGCAGCAGAAGAAGTTGTATTTGGAGATGTAACCACAGGAGCATCAAATGATATAGAAAAAGCTACTTCTATTGCAAAAGCAATGGTTACTCAATATGGTATGAGCGATAAGTTTGGACTTGTGGGACTTGCAAGTGTTGAAAGTCAGTATCTTTCAGGTAGGGCAAGTATGAATTGTGGAGATGTAACAGCCTCTGAAGTTGACAAGGAAGTTATGAATATACTTAAAACATCATATCAAAAGGCTATCTCAATACTTAGAGAAAATCGTGATGTTATGGATAAGTTGGCAGAGTTTCTTATCAAGAAAGAAACTATTACAGGTAAGGAATTTATGGAAATAGTTAGAAGTATGAAAAATATGCCTGAACCTGTAAAAGAAGTAAAAGCCATGTTATGCTAGGCTTAATATATAATTAATTTACAAGGGGATTTTGCGTTAAAAGATTTAGCCATTTAATGCAGTAATCCCCTTTAAAGCATTTTAGAAAGATAAAGGTGAACTATAAAAATGTATGTCAAGAATATAATTCCACTTATGGAGGCAAAATATAACAGCTTTACAGATATAGAAAAAAATATTGCAGACTACTTTATTAAAAGTAATGATGTATCAGAGTTATCTTCAAAAGTTATAGCCTCAAAACTTTTTGTATCAGAGGCATCACTTTCGAGATTTGCTAAAAAATGTGGTTTTTCAGGTTATAGGGAATTTGTATATGTTTATAAAGATAGTTTCGATGAGAGAAAGAATGATAGTTCAAGCCTATCAAAAACTGTACTGGATACTTATAGTACACTTTTATCTAAAACAAGAAGTTTAATAGATGAAATTCAGATTTCAAGAATTGTAAAACTACTTAAAAAATCTACTAGAGTTGTTGCATGTGGAAAGGGAAGTTCAGGACTTGTGGCAGAGGAAATGGAAAGTAGATTCATGAGAATAGGCATAGATATTGACTCAGTTAAAGATACCGATAGAATGAGAATGCAGAGTGTATTTTTAAATGATAAAAGCTTAGTTTTCGGCTTTTCACTAAGTGGAACTACCGAGGCTGTTTTATATCTTCTTAGAGAGGCACATTTAAAGAAAGCAAAAACTGTGCTTTTTACTGCTAATATTAACCAAGAATTCAGTAAATACTGTGATGAGGTAATTCTAGTAGCCTCAACTAAGTTTTTACATTATGGAAATATCTTATCTCCACAATTTCCACTTTTAGTTGCACTTGATGTAATATATAGTGAATTAGTAAATTCAGATAGAACATTAAAGGCGGCACTTCATGATTACACTGTAAAGGCACTTGGAAAAGAAGACATAATGAAGATATAATTTTGTAAGATAACTAAGCTTTACTTAGTTTGACTATATGGGTTATAATAAAATTGTGTTAAAGAGTTTTGTGCAACAAATTAGAAAGGGTGATTTTATGAAAAGAACATTGTTTATAGTATTTGCAACTTGTTCTATACTGGCTACCACTTCTTTCAATGTGTATGCGAATTGGGAGGCGGCAGGAAGTAATTGGATATACAAGGAAAATGACGGCAGTATAGTCAAAAATGAATGGAGAAAGGGAGTAGATGGCAAATATCGTTGGCTTAATTCTGACGGTTTTATGGAAGTAGATTCTTGGGTTAATTCAGGGGAAAGTTATGTAGATAAAGACGGCATAAGAGTAGAGAATACTTGGTTAAAAGTTACAAGTGATAATACAACTGATTGGTATCATTTTGATAATAAAGGGATTAAAGAAGTTTCTAAGTGGAGAAAAGCAAATGATAAGTGGTTCTATCTAGGTGATGACGGAAAAATGCTTAGAGGTTGGATAGATGACGGAACTTATTATTGTGATAAAAATGGTGTAATGGTTACAGGTTGGAAATATTTAACGCCTGTGGATTATGTTCCAAAAGATGATACTGCCCCCGGAAATGAAAGTACAGACGGAAATGTTTGGTATTTCTTTGGGGCAAATGGTAAGAAATTTGTTGCCTCAAAGTCCGGAGGAGTTGAAGAATACAAGATAAATGGTATTAGATATTGTTTTGATGAAACAGGAGCAATGCTTACCGGTTGGGTAAATATTGCAGGCACATCTTCAAGTGTAGCTAAGATTACTGATTTTAGATATTATAATGAGGACGGTAGCCAAAGAACAGGTTGGTATTCACTTCGTCCACCTGCAAGAATCATGGAAACCTATGATAATGAAGTCGAATGGTTTTACTTCGGTACTGACGGTATGCCAAAGGCATCTAGTAAAGATAGGCTGAAAGTAAATGATTTTGTTAAAATATCAGGAAGAACATATATCTTTGGAAGTAATGGAGTTCCTATCTATGGAATGATTAAAGTTTACACAAGTGGCGATAACTATGATATATATTATTTAGGCGATACAACTCAGAGAAATGTTCAAAAAGGAAAGTTTAATATCGTAGAATCAAGTGGAGATACCATAGAATATTACTTTGAAACTTCAGGTAGAGGTCTTACAGGAGTTAAAGATGATAAACTTTACTATAAGGGACGACTTCAAACTTCACAAGATGAGGGAAAATATAAGATTGTAACAATTTCAGAGGGTTCAAAGACTAGAAATTATGTTGTAACTAAATCAGGTAAGGTAGTTAAAAATAGAACATTTAAAAATGAAGATAAGGTTGAACTTAAAACAGACAGCTCAGGTATGCTTATTAAGTATGATGGAAATGCAGTTGATCAAAATGCAAGATTTTCAGAGCCTGATGAACCTGAGATAGGTTAATAATACTTGTATTTAAGATATTAATATGTTAGAATACTTCAAGTTATTAAAATTTTAAGTAAATGTTTAGTTAGGAGGGTAAAATGCTACAAAATATTCTTTCAGTTGTTTTTTGCATTATTTGCGTTGTACTTGCAACAATAGTTTTAATGCAAGAGGGAAATGAGCAGGGACTAGGTTCTATTGGTGGTATGCAAGATACATATTGGAGCAAGAATAGAGGGCGTTCAGCAGAGGGCTTTTTAGAGAAACTTACTACATTTTGTGCAGTAGCGTTTTTAGTGCTTGCATTTGTTTTAAATATCATTAAGTAAGATAAAAACAATTCAATTATAGAACTGTCATTAAATCTCTGATTATATAGACTCAGAATTTAGGGCAGTTCTATTTATTTAAAAAGATTTAGAGGAAATTATGAATAGTGAATTAGAAAGAAGAAAAAATATAATATTGGAAATATTTAAAAACCCTAACTATAAGCCACTTAAATTTAAGGAGTTAGCAGCACTTTTAAATATACCAAAAGATGATAGAGAAAAGCTTAGAGAAACTTTAGTTGAACTAATGAACGAATCTAAGATAATATTTACACCAAGAGGAAAATATATGTTGTATGATAAGCCTGCATTTATTGGGACTTATATGTCAACAACAAGGGGCTTTGGTTTTGTAAAAGTTGAGGGTAGAAATGAAGATATATTTATTCCGGAAAGAGGGATAAATAATGCTATGGATAAAGATGAAGTAGAAGTTACAATAGATGTTGAAGAAAGACTTGAAGATAACTACACAGAACTTTATTATAGAAAAGCAGAGGGACATATAACTAAAATTATCAAAAGAGCTAATCTATATGTGGTTGGAACTTACAAAAGATATGAGGACTTTGGTTTTGTATTGCCTGATAATAGAAAGCTTGTACAAGATATATATATTGAAAATGGAGATGAATTTGGAGCAACTAATAACCAAAAAGTGCTTGTAGAGTTAATTAGTTTTGGAAGTGAAGATAAAAAGCCGGAGGGAAAAGTTACAAGAATACTAGGAAATCCAAATGAAAAAGGTGTAGATATATTGTCAATAGCTATGGCACATGGCTATGAAACCGAGTTTCCACAAGAGGTCTTAGAAGAGGCAGAAAAAATAGCATTAAGCATTTCAAAAGAAGATGAAAAAGGTAGAACAGATTTTAGAGATAAGCTAACCGTTACAATAGACGGAGAAGATGCAAAAGATTTAGACGATGCAATAAGCCTTGAAAGAAGGGGAGAACATTGGATACTTGGAGTTCATATTGCAGATGTAAGTCATTATGTAAAAGAAAATTCTTATTTAGATAAGCAAGCACTTGAAAGAGGAACAAGCGTATATTTAGTAGATAGAGTTATTCCAATGTTACCTACAAGACTTTCAAACGGAATATGTTCTTTAAATGCAGGCGAGGACAGACTTGCATTATCCTGTATTATGGAAATAGATGACAATGGAGAAGTTGTAGACCATAGCATTAAGGAAACTATTATAAGAGTTGATTATAGAATGACCTATACAGATGTCAATGCTTTGGTTACAGATAGTGCCGACCAAGAACTTATTAAAAAGTATGAAAGCTGTATACACTTATTTAATGACATGAAAAAGGTATCAGAGCTTATAAGAGAAAGACGATATAAGCGTGGAGCAATAGATTTTGATTTTCCTGAGAGTAAAGTTATACTTGATGATTTTGGTAAAGTAAAAGAGTTAAAGTTTGTTGAAAGAAATACTGCTACTAAGATTATTGAGGATTTTATGCTTTGTGCAAATGAAACCGTCGCAGAAGAATATTTCTGGCTTGAACTTCCATTTTTATATAGGGTACATGAAAACCCTGATCCTAGTAAAATGACGCAGTTAGCTATTTTTATCAATAATTTCGGCTTTACAATGAGGTCTAAGTCAGGGGAAGTTCATCCAAAGGAGTTACAAAAACTACTTTCTAAGATTGAAAATAGTGAGTTTGAGGCAGTAATTAGCAATATAATGTTAAGAAGTATGAAACAAGCAAGATACCAAACTGAATGTGTTGGTCATTTTGGTTTATCAGCTAAATATTATACACATTTTACTTCTCCTATAAGAAGATATCCTGATTTACAGATACATAGAATTATTAAAGAAAATCTAAAGTCAGGGCTTACTGAAAAAAGGATAGAACATTATATAAATATCTTAGATAATGTTGCTTATAAATCTTCTACACTTGAAAGAAAGGCAGAGGAAACTGAAAGAGATAGCATTAAATATAAAAAATGTGAGTATATGGAAAATCATTTATTTGAGAAGTTTAATGGAATTATTTCAGGAGTTACTAATGCCGGATTTTATGTAACTTTAAGTAATGGTGTAGAGGGGTTAGTGCGTATGAGAGAACTTTTCGATGACTATTACAATTTAGTAGAAGAGGAATATAAAATAGTAGGAGAGGAATTTGGAAAAACCTATAGACTAGGGCAAAAAATAGAGGTAGCAGTCATAGGAGCAGATAAAGATTTAAGAACCATAGACCTTACACCTACAAAAATTTGAAAGGTAGTATATGAAAGAACATATTAAAATTATAGCTAATAATAAAAAGGCTTATTTTGACTATTTTATACTTGAAAAATTTGAGGCAGGTATTGAACTGTTTGGTACAGAGGTAAAATCTATTCGCATGGGATATTGCTCAGTAAAAGAAAGTTTTATAAAGATTGATAAGGGACAGATGTATGTATTAAATATGCACATTAATCCCTATGAAAGAGGCAATATTTTCAATAAAGACCCACTTAGAGTAAGAAAACTACTTATGCACAAGTTAGAGATAAGAAAGTTAAGCTCAAAATTGCAGGAAAAAGGTCTTACATTAGTTGTTCTTAGTGTATATCTAAAGAGTGGACTTGTCAAAGTTGAGGTCGGACTTGCAAAGGGTAAGAAAAATTATGATAAGAGAGAAAGCCTTGCTAAAAAGGATCAAAAAAGAGAAATTGAGAATGAAATAAAAAGAAGAAATTTTTATAAGTTGTAAAATAAAGTGTCAGTATAAAAAAATAAAAAACATCAAACAAAAACTATGATAAATTCATTATTGCGAAAAATGAAAAGAAGTTATTGTTTGATGTCTATAAATGATTATACAAAAAAAAGAGAAAAAGGTAAACACCTAACATTAATAGAAAGAGGTCAGATAGAAGTTTATTTAAAACTTGGTAAGACTAAGAAATATATAGCAGAGCAGATAGGGGTATCAGAGAGGACTATATATAGAGAAATAAAGAGAGGCAGGGTAGAACTTTTAAATAGTGATTTAACCACAAGAAAAGAGTATATAGCAGATGTAGCAATGAGAATATATGAAGAAAAACAAAGTAAGAAAGAGGGCTATTTAAAAATCGGAAAAAATCATGAATTGGCAAGGTATATAGAGAGAAAAATTATAGAAGAAAAATATTCACCATATGCAACATTAATAGAGGTGGGAGAGGCAAGATAATAAAATATAATGGAGGAAATGATGAAGATATTAGAAAAAGGCGATATTATTAAAACAGAACTAAGTGATACTACAATAGTTTTAGATGTAAATGATAAACAGGCAGTATTATTTACAGGTAGTAAGTTTGTGATAGCACAAGAAATTATAGAAAATAAGGAGAATGGAAAGTTTGAGTGGAATAATGGAAGATATGCAGATGATCTAAAAAGTATTTCAAATATGCTAAATAATAGTTTTTCTAAAATGAAAGATACCCTCTCTTTTCTTGCTGAATATAATTATAGTGATTTTGTTAAAGGTATAATCTCTCTTGAAACAGGAGTAGAAAAAGAGGTAATACTTAATAATGTTTATGATAATTATATGAATAATCAGGCTATGGGACTAATCAGTGAGGAGTTTTATGATGTTATAGATGAAGAATTATTAGAGGAAAGTAAAATAACAAATCAGGAGGAAAGAACAGATAGTAATAAAGAAAATGAAGAAAAGTCTGAGTTTGCTAAAAGAGATAAAAAAGAAGAAATAGTCAACATTGACGGAAATCTTATAAGTGATGTAGAAGTAAAGGAACTTAAGACAAAGGACGGTAAAGATTTTATTGTAGCAAATTTCTCAGTTGCAAGTAATGATAAAGAGGGAGGTGTTAAGTACACAAAGTGTGTTGCATATAATAATAAAGTAAATGAGGTTGAGGATTTCAAAAAAGGAGATTTTGTTTATATATCTGGCAAAGAAAATTTATTTGCATTATGTTTCTATTATTTGCAAGTGCTACAATAGTAAAAATATCATTGTTTACACTCCCTAAACTGATTATTTTTATTTCAGGTTGGTATTATACACATAACTATTTTTCTATTAAATTTTCATCAGGAAATGCAGTTTATTTTTGGGATATTTTAGTAGCTTTGCTAGCAGTAGGTTTATATACAGTTATATTTAAGGCAGTTCATAAGAAATTTTTTGTCATAGGTAAACTACTTAATTTTATCATTTCTTTTTCTGGTGCAATGTTTGTATACTGTATGCTCACATATATTTTTATTACAGGTGAAAAATCCTATTTTCCACCTCTTTTAAATCATAGTCTTATGAATCAGGTTGTAAACTATGTTTTTATTGGTATTCTTGCCATAGTTGTTTGGGTAAAGCGAGAGGATAATTTACAAGAAACTCAAGATTTTAATACATGAAATGTCTAGCAGGTAAAGTAGCTATAAGCTATATTACCTGCTTATTTTTATTTTTCTAAGCTGTTTTCAAGGTATATATCCGTATTTTTCTTAGCCTGCTGAAGCTTTTGTAGGAGAGTATCTTCAAGAGAATATTCTTCCATAAGCTTACTTTTTTCCTGCTCCAAAAGGGCATATTTATCAGCCAAACCTTTAATATCATATGACTTATAATTGGAGTTTTTAAGCTCTTTTAAGGCAGTTTCATAGGCAATAAGTTGAGGTTTATATTCCTCATAGAATACATTATCATTTTTATTTTCCTTATAAATACTGTAAATCAATTCATTCTTAGAGAGAATATTTTTATACTCTATGGCAGAATAAATAAGACTTATTTCTTTTTCAGTAGCTTTTATTTTATCTAAAAGTTTTTGTCTATTAAGAGCAGTTTCCTGCATTTTTAATTCCAGTTCTTCATATGAGCTTATGCCATATTTTCTAATTTCATTAAGATAAGCAGCCATAGTTCTTAAGTTGTGCTTACCTGCCCAAATTTCATATGCCTTTGTTTTTATTTTTTCATTATTCTTTACATCAATAACAGTTTTAATATTTTTATAGGAAATCTTCTTATAGTTGGTTGATAAAGGCTTAAGTGTTTT
>CALALP010000073.1 GCA_937925515.1 uncultured Lachnoanaerobaculum sp.
GCCGTCGGCGAGGCACCCCCCCAAAAAAACTTCTTTATTATTTTTGACTCATCTGCTCAATCCTTTGAAATATCCATGAAAACAAATAAGAACTCATAAAAGCACAAAGCCCCATACCAAATAAAATTATAGGTGGGAATATAAATGTTACAACTAACATAACAATATGTATTATCAAAATAAGTATAGTAAAAATAAAATATCTAACGCCTATAAGAATTGAGTTTTTAAAGGTTATAAAAATTTTATTCTCAAACCTAGATTGCAAAGGAAATATATATAAAAGTATAGTAATATATATAAGGCTAATAGAGAGAAAAAGGGCAGTTCCCACAGTCCATAACGCACTTTTTGCATACATTTGAAAAAATATATATCCGTCTACACCAAGTATTATCCCAAGCACAAGCATTATAAGCCATATAATAGTAGACTGCTTGAAATTCTCCTTAAATGAAGAGAAAAATGCACTAAAAATACCACTTTCTTGGTCTTTTACCATTTTCAAAGAAACATAGTAAAGTGCAGTAGTTGATGCACCTATGGTAAATATAGGTATAGAAAATATAAACCATAATATATTTAAATAAACGCAGTTTGCAACTTTTGTAAGAAACTGCATTACAGGGTTATCATACGAAAATAAATTGCCCATTAAAACTCTCCTTATTAGATGATATGTTTATTTTAATACATGAAATCTAAAGAGTCAAATTAACCTTTTATACTATTCTTAACTACACGATGCCATTTTACATATAAATATATCATTGCAATTATATCTAAGAACAAGATACATTGCATTATAATACATATAATCATAGTTTTTATTTTTATATATTTCATTTTAAACATATAAATAGTAGAAACTATTCCGTAAGCTGATGAAGAAATAAAAAATGGTAAGGTCATTAACAGTATAATAGCAATTATTATAGGAGCAATAAGTATTCCCCCCGGAAACAATATTAATGCAATAGCTAAAGACGACATCATAAACATAAATATAAAGAAAGGGGTATTTACTATTTTTAGTATACAGCCTGTACGCAAACGCTGACTGCAACCTAATTCACTATAATTAAGTGTAATAGCATTCAAAATATTTAGTAAACACAATACTATATCGCCTACAATTAATAATATAAATAGTATAAGAGCCTTATCTATTAATTCTAGGAAAACAAAAAAAGCAATATGTAAATATGCCCATAATATACTCAAAAAAGGTGCTAATCTAAATATCTTTTTCATATGTTGCTCCTTTTACTGTACTAAACCGTTTGAGAATATAGTTTTTGAGAATGTTACTTTGTAAGTTTCTCTTTACTCATATACCTTTTTTACATTCTCAATTTTACTACACATATTTCTAAGCAAAAGGTCAAGGACTGTAATTGCTACCATACTTTCTACTACAACTACAGCTCTAGGCACTATCAGTGCGTCATGCCTACCGTCAATATTAATTTGAATTTCTTCATTTAAGTTATTTACAGTATTTTGAGTTAGACCGATAGATGACGGTGGTTTTATGACTGCCCTTAAAACTATCAAATCTCCGTCTGAGAGCCCACCAAGTACACCTCCGGAATTATTAGTCTTTTTATAAATCTTACCTCTTTCATCTATTCCAAACTCATCATTACATTCACTACCATTCATATTTGCAGCTAAAAAGCCGATTCCAAACTCTATACCTTTTACTGCACCGATACTCATAACGGCTTTTGAAATTTCAGCGTCTAATTTATCAAAGACAGGTTCGCCTATACCGACCGGCATTCCTGCAACTATGCAGGAAATAGTACCACCACAAGAGTCTTTATTTTCCTTAATTTGTGAAATATATCCTGAAACTAATCTTGCAGCATGGTTATCAGGCATGAAAAAAGGGTTTTCATTTATCGCTGAAATATTAAGTTGCTTTGCGTATATACCTCCAACGCTTTCAGTAAAGGCTTGAACATTTATATTTAATTCACCTAAAACTTTTGCAGCGACTGCACCTGCAACGACTCTTGCGATAGTTTCTCTGCCTGAACTTCTGCCACCTCCACGATAATCTCTAAAACCATATTTATTATCATAAGTAAAATCAGCATGCCCCGGTCTATAATATGAGGCTATTTCACTATAATCTGATGAATCTTGTAAGTTATTGTAAACCATGACCATAATAGATGTACCTGTAGTTTTGCCCTCAAATACACCTGAGAAAATTTCACATTTATCTTCCTCAAGTCTTGTAGTTGAAAAATCATTTTGAACAGGTTTTCTCCTATCCAAATATTTTTGAATATCTTCTTCATTTAATTCAATTCCTGAGGGGCAACCGTCTATAATAACACCGATGCTCTTGCCATGGGACTCTCCGAAAGTAGTTATTTTAAATAAAGTACCAAAAGTTGAACCTGCCATAAAAAATATTTACACCTCTACTATTACTCCACAATTAGGTTGACTAACAGGGATTGTTTTTGAACACATTGTAATGATTTTCTTTTCATAATTAATTTTAAAAAATGTAAGCTCATTACTATTTTGATTTACTGATACAAAATGTTTGTCATCAGGAAAGATTACTATGTCCTTAGGATATTCTCCACTAATTGGCGAAACAAATAAGAATCTAAGTTTGCCGTCCTCAGGGTTTCTTTCATATACACTTACTGTATTATCGCCCTCACTGCCACATAGCAAATATTTTTCATTTTGTGTAAATGTCATGCAAGTAGCAGCACGTTTTGTCATAGACGAACGCATTATTGCTTTAAGACCAATGTTATTTATATCATCTATCGGTGTGTGATCTAGGGATTCTAGTTTTTCTTGCTTACCTGTTACATAGACTGACTGAATTTGTTTAAATATTGGTCTACTTGATACTTTGTCCTCATCATAGCTAAAAACAAATATCTGATTTGACCATTCAGTGAGTACATACATAAATTTTCTATCACTTGTAAATGAAATATATTTAGGTGCAGAAAAAGCATCAAATTGTATTAAATCACAAAATTTAAGATTTTTGCCCACTTTATCAAATTGATATACTTTTATAAAATCTTGCCCTGAATCAACTGCCATTACAAATCTTCCATTAGGAGTTCTTTTTGTACAGGTTACATGTGGTCTAAAGGTTCTTACAGCAGAACCAAGCCCCTTGTGATAAACACTTGAAACTACTCCAATGAAACCTCCGTCCTCTTTTCCATTTGCAGGATCATCTTCATCACAAAGCAATATTGTAGTTATTTTTCCGTCATGATAACCTGATACAAAAAGATGCCTGTCCTCTATATCAGTTGAGAGATGACAACCTCTAAGCCCCTTAATATTTATAAAATCAAATAGTCTTAAATCACCGGTTTCTTCGATTTTAAAAGCATGAATACCAGTATCACTTATTGAATATAAAATTTTTTTACTATGAGCGGCTATTATATAAGATGAGTTACTTACTTCCATTTCCCCTCTTTTTTCAAAACCAAAGTGTTTCATATCAATATCATAGATTGTAATTCCAAGTGCATTTCCGGTGCTATTATATGAACCTACATAAGCTGCATATTTTTTCTCCATAATTACCTCTTTCCTGCTTTTTGCTATAAGCATATAAGTAATGTTAATGATTGAAAAATTAAAATAATAAGAGTAAAAACCTAGTATCAGATTTTGAATGACTCCCACTAGAGCTGTTGCAAAATTCCATATAATAATGAATAAATAAACTTTTTGTTTTCCAGTAGAGAATAAAAAAGATAGTATTATTCATAAAAATTAGTTTTGCGACACCTCAAAATCATTATAGCATATAATGCACTAAAAATCTATTGACATAGTAGTTATTTACTGTATAATTGTTCTCGTTTAGATATGAAAATTTCTTATCGTAGCAAACTTTGCAATGTAAAATATTCTATTATTTAAGAGGCATTTATAGATAGTTTATAGAATATTTTGTTGCAGGGCTTTTTTTGTCTGTATTTTTTATAATGGAGGAAATGAAATGGAGATACCGCTTATCAGTTTGGAGCATATAAGTAAGAGTTATGATAATGAGTTGATTTTAGATGACTTAAATTTAGATATATCGGAAAATACCTTTGTTACATTACTTGGGCCGTCAGGTTGTGGTAAAACAACTACATTGAGAATTATAGGTGGCTTTGAAAAAGCTGATAAAGGCAAGGTCATTTTTGACGGAGCAGATATATCGAACATTCCACCAAATAAAAGAAACTTAAACACGGTATTTCAAAAGTATGCACTATTTCCTCATATGAGTATTGCTGAAAATATAGCATTTGGACTTAGGATAAAAAATAAATCAAAGGCTTATATTGATGATAAGATAAAATATGCTTTGAAACTCGTGAATTTAAATGGTTATGAAAAACGTAGTATAAACTCTTTGTCAGGAGGACAGCAACAAAGAATTGCCATTGCAAGGGCAATAGTAAATGAGCCTAAGGTGTTATTACTTGATGAGCCACTTGGAGCATTAGATTTAAAACTTAGGCAAGATATGCAGTATGAACTTATAAGACTTAAAAATGAACTTGGAATTACATTTATATATGTAACACATGATCAAGAAGAGGCACTTACAATGTCTGATACTATTGTAGTTATGAATCAAGGCTACATTCAACAAATGGGAACTCCGGAACAGATTTACAATGAACCTGAAAATGCCTTTGTTGCAGATTTTATAGGAGAATCCAATATAGTTGCCGCAACTATGATTAGAGATGAACTTGTGGAGATTTTTGGGGCTAAATTTGCTTGTGTGGATAAGGGATTTGGAGTTAATAAACCGGTTGATGCAGTTATAAGACCTGAGGACATTGATTTAGTTGAAAGAGGTCAGGGAAGTCTTGCAGGAGTGGTTACACATGTTATATTTAAGGGCGTACATTATGAAATGGAAGTCAAATCTCAAAATGGTTATGAGTGGCTTGTACATTCTACTGATATGTTTCCTGTTGGAAAAGAGGTAGATATAAAGGTAGATCCTTTTGATATACAGATTATGAATAAACCTGAATCTGAGGACGAAGAGGCAGTAGGGGTGGAGGAGTAGACTGACATGGAAATGAAGAAAAAATTGTTGGTACTTCCATATTTGATTTGGTCAATAGGTTTTATTATAATTCCACTTATTTTGATAGCTATTTACGGTCTTACAGATAAGAATGGACATTTTACCCTAAGGTTTGTTATGGATATTAATAAGTCTGAGCATTTAAAGGCACTTGTATATTCAATAGTACTTTCAGTTATTGCTACATTAAGTTGTCTTGTACTTGCATATCCACTTGCACTTATACTTAGAAAAAAAGGGGTCGGCAGAGGGAGCTTTATTGTGTTTATATTTATACTTCCTATGTGGATGAACTTCCTTTTAAGAACGCTTGCTTGGCAGACTTTATTAGAGAAAAACGGTGTTATCAATTTATTTTTAAAGACATTACATTTACCTAGATTAAATATTATAAATACCCCTTATGCAATAGTTTTAGGTATGGTTTATAATTTTTTGCCTTTTATGGTACTTCCTATATACAATGTACTTTGTAAGATTGAAGACCATGTAATTGACGCTGCAAGGGATTTAGGTGCAAACTATATTCAGACTTTGCTTAGAATTATGTTGCCACTTAGTGTACCTGGGATAGTAAGTGGGGTTACTATGGTATTTGTGCCTGCCCTTACAACATTTGTAATAAGTAATATTTTAGGTGGTAGTAAGATTTTGCTTATTGGAAATGTTATCGAACAGGAGTTTACAAAGGGGAGCAACTGGAACTTAGGTTCAGGACTTTCTTTGGTAATGATGATATTTATACTTATAAGCATGGCAGTTATAGCTAAGTATGATAAAAGTGGAGAGGGGGGAATGTTTTAATGAATACACAAAAAGTTAGAGATTTTTTTGGAAATTTTTACTTGGTTATAATGATGATATTCCTATATGCCCCTATTGCAACTATGGCAGTTTTAAGTTTTAATCAAAGTAAGTCAAGGAATCGTTGGTCAGGCTTTACCCTTGATTGGTATTTAAATGTTTTTAAGTCTGAAATTATAGTTAATGCTTTTAGAAATACCTTAATTATAGCACTTTTATCAGCAACCATAGCTACAATAATAGGAGTTGTAGCTGCAATAGGCATTAATTCACTTGATAAAAGAGCTGTTACAGTAGTTATGGGTATAACCAATATTCCTATGCTAAATGCAGACATCGTTACAGGTATTTCACTTATGCTTGCATTTTTGGCTTTTGGAATATCACTTGGATTTAAGACTGTACTTATAAGTCATATTACATTTAACATACCTTATATAATTTTAAGCGTTATGCCAAAGTTAAAACAGTCAAGTAAATATACTTATGAGGCGGCACTTGATTTAGGAGCAACTCCTTTTGTTGCATTTTGGAAAGTAGTTTTTCCGGATATTTTTCAAGGAATATTGTCAGGCTTTTTGCTTGCATTTACCATGTCATTAGATGACTTTATCATTACACATTTTACAAAAGGTGCAGGTATAAATACACTCTCAACACTTATTTATTCAGAAGTAAGAAAAGGTATAAAACCAAGTATGTATGCACTTTCAACTATAATTTTTGCAGTTGTACTTACACTACTTTTAATAACAAATTTTCGTCCGGATAGGGAAAAGAAAGGAAAATCATCATGAAAAATTTTAAGGGAATAAAATTGGTAGCAGTTTTCTTGTGTGCAGGACTTGCACTTGTTTCTTGTTCAAAGGCTAAGGCAGAAAATGGAGAACAGCTTTATGTATATAACTGGGGGGAGTATATAGATGAAGATGTTATAAAGGAGTTTGAAAAAGAAACAGGTATAAAGGTTACTTATGATTTATTTGAAACTAATGAGGAAATGTATCCTATAGTTGAGGCAGGGGGAGTTGTATATGATGTAGTATGTCCGTCAGACTATATGATTAAGAAAATGGTTGATAATGACATGCTTGCTGAGATTAATTTTGATAATGTCCCTAATGTCAAGAATATAGGAAGTAAATATCTTGAGATGTCAAAGGCATTTGACCCTGAAAATAAATACACCGTTCCTTATTGTTGGGGAACTGTTGGAATACTTTATAATACCTCAATGATAGATACACCACCTACAAGTTGGAGAGCATTATGGGACGAAAAGTATTCAGGAAATATTTTAATGCAGGATTCTGTAAGAGATGCTTTTATGGTTGGAGAGAAGATGTTAGGTTATTCTCTTAATAGTACAAATGAAGAGGAACTTAAAAAGGTAAGAGATGAACTTATAAAGCAAAAACCTCTTGTGCAAGCTTATGTTGTAGACCAAGTAAGAGATAAGATGATAGGGGAAGAGGCAGCAATAGCAGTTATTTATTCCGGAGAAATGTTATACATTCAAAATGAAGTCAAGAAAAATGGTGGAGATTTTGAGCTTAAGTATGTAATTCCGGAGGAGGGCAGCAACATTTGGATTGATTCATGGGTAATTCCTAAGAATGCAAAAAATAAAGAAAATGCAGAAAAGTGGATTGATTTTATGAATAGACCTGAGATTGCAAAAAAGAATTTTGAATATATAACTTATCCAACACCAAATGAGGCTGCATACAATCTTTTAGATGATGAACTTAAGTCAAATACTGCATTATTCCCAACAGATGATATGCTTAAAAACTGCGAGGTTTATGAATATTTAGGAGAAGATGCAGATAAGATATATAATGATTTATGGAAAGAGATAAAGTCAAAGTAAGTTTTATTTAGAGGAGAAATGAAAAATAAAGATTATTTATTCAAGATATTACTAAATGCTACAAAGATAGTGCTTGCAACTATAATTTCTATTAAAATTGCAGAGTTATTTGGGCTTAGAAATGTAACTTCAGCCGGTATTATAGCAATACTTAGTATACAGCCAACTAAAAAAGATACATTAACTACTTCAATTTTAAAAGTTCAATCTTATGTCAGTGCTATTATAATTGCTTATATTTCTTTTTTGATTTTAGGTATCAATGACCTTAGCTTTACATTATATCTTGTTGTTTATGTACTTTTAAGCTTTAGATTGAATTGGGTTTCTTCAATAGCAATGAACACTGTTTTAATATCACACTTTTTAGTGGCAAAAGATATAAGTATCTCAATGCTTATAAATGAGAGCTTGCTATTTATAATAGGAGTGGGAGCAGGGCTTATTGCAAGCCTACATTTGAAAAAGGATAAGAATAGTATTGAGTTTTTGAAAGATTATGCAGATTTAAAGATAGTAAGATATTTGGTTCATATATCAAATAGTGTTTCAAATAAAGAATTACTTGCAGAGGGCGAGGAAATTTTTGCAAGTCTAAATGAAGATATTGAAAAGGCAAGTATAGTGGCTGATGAGAATTTTAAAAATCAATTCAAAGATAGTGATACCTTTGACATTGACTATATTAAAATGCGTAGAAAGCAAGCACATATTTTATATGAAATGGATAAAATAGCATTAAATATTTCAACCAAGACTTTAAGCACCAAGATGATAGAAAACTTTATTAAAGAGGTTGCACTTGAATTTAGCAAGGATAATACAGTGGAAACGCTCATTAAAAAGTTTAATGCACTAGATACTGATATAAAGAGTAAACCTCTACCTGTTACAAGAATGGAGTTTGAAGATAGAGCAAGGCTTTTTACAATACTTAGATTATTAGAAGAGTTTTTACAGATTAAAGCTGATTTTGTAAAAAATGGAAAGTAGATTAGTTTAGGGGGTTTGCCCTCGCCGTCGGCGAGGGCAAACCC
>CALALP010000074.1 GCA_937925515.1 uncultured Lachnoanaerobaculum sp.
GGGATTCCTCGCCGTCGGCGAGGAATCCCCCACTTACAATAAATATAAAAAAATTTTGTAAATAATTATGAATAAGTAAACTAATTGTTTTTCAACAGAGAACAACAAATATAGTATTATTCGTAAATATTAATTTTGCAACTTCATTTAATACTTTACTTTGAATTAAGCATCAAATCATTTGTTCTTGCTATAAACTTAGCCATTCTCTCAGGCTCTAAAGAACCATGTGATAACTTAGCCAAATCATATAGTTGCTCACAAATAGTTTTATCAGGTGTTTCTTCATCTATTAGTTTTTTCACAAGCTCATTATTTGAATTAAGTATTAGGGTTTCTTCTAAGGTATCAAGCATTCCCCCCATTCCCATCATCGCATATTGTTTCATCATATCTTGAAGTCGTCTTGACTCCTCTGATACTGTAATCATTGAGGCAATTTCTTTGTTTGCAAGGTTTTCTACCTTTATACTAAGCTTACTTATATTAAGTGTTTCTTTTACTTTATCTGCAAACTTACTTTGCTTTTCTTTTAAAGCCTCATCGCTTTCCTCAGAACCTTTCATAGAGTCATTTATATCTGCGTCAATTCTCTTGAACTTAAGTCCTTCATTATTCATTTCAAGTCTACTGATAAATGGTGTGTCTATATTATGTGTAAATATAACTGCCTCTTTGTTTGACTCCTTAAATAAGTTTATATACTGACTTTGTGCTTTTATATCTGTTACATAATAAATATTTATTTCTTTTTTTGCATTTTCTTCTGCTTTATTCTCACTTGTTGCATTTTCCTCTACAACATTTTCTTTGTCAGCATTTTCATCTGATTTATGTTCTTCTAAAGGCTTATGCTCGCTTTTCTTTAAGTCCTCAAGTGTGAGGTAATTATCGTAAATACTCTTAAATAATATTGCAGGCTCTACCTTTTTAGCAAACTTCTCATCTTTTAATACTCCAAATTTTACAAATGGTCCTATATCGTCCCAATATTTTTCGTATTCTTCTCTATCTGTCTTGCAAAGACCTGTAAGTTTGTCTGCAACTTTCTTTGAAATGTAATCTGAAATTTTCTTTACAAAACCGTCATTTTGAAGTGCTGACCTTGAAACATTTAGAGGTAAATCAGGGCAATCTATAACTCCCTTTAAAAGCATTAAAAACTCAGGTATAACTTCCTTTATATTATCTGCAATAAATACTTGGTTATTATAAAGTTTTATTTTTCCCTCAAGTGAATCATATTCAGTATTAATTTTAGGGAAATAAAGTATTCCTTTTAAGTTAAATGGATAATCCATATTTAAATGTATCCAAAATAGAGGCTCTTTAAAGTCTAAAAATACCTTTCTATAAAACTCTAAATACTCCTCTTTGCTACATTCATTAGGGTGCTTTGTCCATAGAGGATTTTTGTCATTAAGTGGAACTTCTCTTTTCTTAATTTTATACTTTGTCTTTTCAGGGCTTATTTCTACTACTTCCTTAGAACCGTCCTCTTTTTCTTTCTCCTCAGTTTTTGCAGGCTCTATGATAGTTTCAAGAATTTCTTCTCCCTCTCTTAAGTCCTCTACTTCTATTTCCTCTGTTTCTTCCTTGGCATCTATATCTTTTAGGAAAATGTCATAAGGCATAAATGAACAATACTTATCTATTACTTCTCTAACTCTATATAGATTTGAAAACTCATGACTATTTTCATTTAAGTATAATGTAACAGTTGTACCTCTGCTTGTTTTATCAGAGTCTGTCATCTCATATTCAGTGCCACCGTCGCTCTCCCAATGAACAGCTTTTGCTCCCTCTTTATAAGAAAGTGTATCTATTGAAACCTTGTCTGCAACCATAAATGCAGAATAAAAGCCAAGTCCAAAATGACCTATTATCTGATCATCATTTGTCTTATCTTTATATTTTTCAATAAAATCTTTTGCACCTGAAAATGCAATTTGATTGATATATTCTTCAACTTCATCTTCAGTCATTCCAAGACCATTATCTGTAAATGAAATAGTCTTTTTATTAGGGGAAACCTCTACATGAATGTTATATTTTTCATCTATCGGTTCATTAAATTCACTCATAAGAGCAAGTTTTTTTAATTTAGTTATAGCATCACAACCATTTGATATTAGTTCTCTTACAAATATATCATGGTCTGAATAAAGCCATTTTTTTATTATTGGAAATAGATTTTCACTATTTATTGATAAACTACCTTTTTTAGACATAATTTCTCCTTTTATCTTCAATTCTTATTAAACTTATACTTATTAAATTATTACACTAAAAATGTAAATACAATCTTTACTTCGTATTATATAGCTGTTGTAATCTGTCTATAGGAACTGCCGCAAAATGGCTATCCATATATATCCTGCCCCACTACGGGGGACAGGATATATAATAGAAAGTCTTTAAATTAGCAAATATATTTTTCTCTGTATTTGTACGAAAAGCATAGTTACTAATGAAAATTAATTTTGCAACAGCCCCATAATAAATAATCATTTAAAACAGTAATATAAGTAATTTTATGCTTTACATTCGTTAATATAATATCTCAATGAAGTTTTACATAAGAAATATTATAAAGCATATTTTCTAAATGTCAACAAAAATTTAGCACTCATCTAAAATGAGTGCTAACAAAATTCTAAACTCTAATCTAATAATCTTTTTGCACTTGTTACTACATTTTTAGCAAGTACACTTGTGGTAATGCTGCCCACTCCTCTTGGTACAGGAGAAATTGCAGTTACTTCACTTTCCACCTCGTCAAAGTCTACATCTCCTACGAGTTTACCCTCTAAGAAATTGATACCTACATCTATGACTATACTCTTAGGGCTTACCTTATCCTTTTTCAAAAACTTTGCTCTGCCTATGGCAGCCACTATTATATCTGCATTTTTACATTTCTCATTTAAGTTTAATGTTTTAGTATGACAGATAGTAGGGGTTGCATTTGCATTTAATAAAAGCATTGAAAGAGGCCTGCCGACAACTGTACTTCTTCCTAAGATTACTACATCTTTTCCTGCTAAATCTACATTATAATAGTCTAGCATTTCCATAACTGCACTTGCTGTACAAGGTGCAAAAGCATTTTTATCTCCTATAAATACCTTAGAAAGAGCTTGATTACTCATACAGTCTACATCTTTTTTTATATCTATAAGATTTCTTATTTTATCTTCATCAAAACTTTTTGGAAGTGGTCTTAACATCAAAATGCCATGTACATTTGTATCTAAATTTAATTTTAGTATTTCATCTTCAAGTTCTTTTTGACTTATTGTTTCAGCTAAAACTACATTTTTACACTCTATTCCAAGTGTTTCCATTTTTTTCTTAGCCCCTCTTTCATAAGCAATGTCATCTTCTTTTGCACCAACACGAAGTATTGCAAGGCAAGGGCTAATATTATTCTTATGTAAATTCTCTACATCTAATTTTATTTTTTCACAAATTTTATTTGAAACTTCAATACCTGAAAAAATTTTACTCATTAAGTTTCCTTTCCTAGTAAGACTATTATTTTATTTTTCCTAAAACTTCATCATATACTTTTACTTTTAGCTTTTTTGCATTTTCTATAATGTCTTCTGCCAGATTATTTAATTCTAATGCTTTTTTTCTATCTTTCATCATAGAAGTATTTATGAAAATGTTTAGAGAGGCTGACTCAAGTGCTGAAAAAGCTAGATTAATCCCTGCCCCAACATCACTTACAGCAAGTGCACTTCCCTTTTTAACTAAGGTCTCAAAATATCCCAGGCCCTCATAAATAGTTTCCATAATTTCCTTAGGAACTAAGCTTGCAACAAGTAGTGCCTTTTCAAGTTCTTGCTCCTTAAATTCCTTTTCTTTATCATTGGAACTTGGCAGTTTATAGGCAAGTGAAAGAGGTGTAAATGCCTCTGCATCTTTATCCACTAAATCAGCTAGCTTTTTTTCAAGCTCTGTCAATTTTAAGCGAATTTCTTTTAGCTCCTCCTCATAACTTTCATACTTTTTCTTTCCTATTGTTAAATTTGTAACCATTATACCAAGTGCCATAGCATACGCTCCAACACCTGCACTTGCTCCACCCCCTCCCGGAGTTGGGGCTTTTGAAGATAATTCCTTAAGAAACTCTCCTATATTTTTCTCAATGTACATACTCTCTCCTAATTATTTTTATTTAATGCTTAAACTCTCAAGCTTTTTATAAATCTCAGGATATTCTTTTTTTAGTCTTATCGGCTTTAAGTCCTTTCCTACAAAACAATTTTCGCTAATTCCCTCAAAGACTAGATTATCTACTTCATTTTTCATAACATATCTAAGTTTAATTCTTATACCCTTAAATTCTATAACAGAAACTTCTATTTTAATATTTTCTCCAAATTTTGAGGGGGAAATGTACTTGCCCTCTACGCTTACTATTGGAGAAAGTATCCCTATTTTCTCAAATTCAGCATAATTAAGCCCTACCTCAGCCAAAAACTCAATTCTTGCCTCCTCCATCCACCTGATATAGTTTGAATGATGTACAATTCCCATCATATCAGTTTCATAATATTTAACATTGTGTATATAATCTTTCATAGCCTTACCTTTGCATAAACATTTTAACAACAATTATAATTATGACAATAACCAAAAAAATAAGAGTTACTATTATATATGGATTCTTACGTTTTTTATCTGTATTAATTTTTTCACTAATTTCTTCTATAATCTCATTTTCAATATCATCAATTACTTCTTCTAGTTCTAACTCATCAATAATATCTCCTGTTGGTAACTCTTCTATTTCTTTTAGTTCCCCAACTTTATCTTTATCAACATTTTCATTTACATCTTCATCATCTTCAAAATCAAGAGCTAAAACCATTCTTTGCCTTGCAAGTTTTATATCTCTACTTTTTTCTATCTTAATATTTAGGCTTTGCTTTATATTTTCAAGAATAATATCTCTTTCCTCGCCTATAATAAGCCACTCAAAATATTTTATCTTAGATAAATTTTCTTCAAATACATTGTCCTCAAGCCTATTTTCTACAAAACCTTTTCCATGTGTGGAAATGATGTATAATAAACTCTTCTTAAGGTCTTCTTTGACTTCTTTTTCAGTTTTATAAGTCGCCTTAGATATTTCATTTATATCAAGCTTTTGTAAATAATAAAGGCTTAATTCTCTTGTATATTTTTCAGGTAAACTTGCTAAAATATCCTCAAATAAAACACTTCTCCTTTTTCTATTACTTTCATTATCCACTTCTTTAATTTCAAACTTTCTGATAAGACTATTATCTGATTTAACACTTGTTTCTATAAATGAATTTATTAAATCCTTACTTGAAATGGTCGCTAAGTTATTATCTGTCTTTATTTTTTCAAAATAACTTATATATACATTTCCAATATCTGAAATCAAAGTTTGAATATAGTTATTTTCACTATTAAAGTTATCCTCATTTTTTGTAACATAATATCCACTTATATAATCATAAGTTTTATTATACACTTCTTCAAGAAGTTCTTTTATATCTATTTCTGAACTATTTTCACTAGTATTAGTATCCATGCTCTAAAACCCTCTCTAATTAAAAAAGCGATTTTGAATTACTAAAAGAAAAGCCATGCAGTAAATTCCTTACCGAATAGCTTTTCTAAACTTATTTCACTATGAAACATTTAAATCAATGAGATTGTACTTGGCTTACATCAATATTCCCCTCTATAAGTCCCTTTTCTTTCAATCTCTTAAATACCAAATCATAGCCGTCATTTCCATAATTAAGAGAACGATTTACTCTACTTATGGTTGCTGTTGATGCACCTGTCTTTTCAGCAATATCGAGATATGTTTTCCCACACCTAAGCATCATAGCAACTTCATATCTTTGTGATATTGATAAAAGCTCATTTATAGTGCATACATCTTCAAAAAATGTGTAACATTCTTCTATACTTTTCAATTCCAAGATAGCTTGGAATAGATGTTTCACTTCATCTACCATTAACTTTTTACTCATAAAACACTCCTAAAATATATTCAAGACTATAAGGTCATCTAAAACCTGATATAGAGCTGCAACATTAAGAAATTTATAATAAAAAATATACTAATGCAACAGTTCATTTGTTTAATCATAAGTTTGTTCTAGTATTTTAACACATTAAATCGAAGTATGCAATATGAGGAAAAGTATATTAAATTCTTAACTTGGTACATTATACTTTTTTATTATACTTTCTGCAACTTTTATTCCGTCCATAGCGGCACTTGTAATACCACCTGCATAGCCTGCTCCCTCTCCACAAGGATAAATTCCCTCTATTTCACATTCTAAATTGTCATCTCTTGGGATTTGTATAGGAGATGAAGTTCTACTTTCTACACCTGCAAATATTGCGTCATCTCTGCCAAAACCCTTTATCTTTTTATCAAACTCAGCCATAGCCTCTATTATAGAATCTGTTAATTCTTTCGGTAAAAGTTCATGTAATGGAGCAAAACAAGTTTTTCCTTTAATTTTTGGCTCAAACTCTCCAAATTTCTTAGTTAAACATTTCCCCTTATAATCTTTAAATAGCTGTATAGGTATATTTCCCTTTCCTAGTGTAAATGCTTTGCTCTCCAAATTTCTTTGAAACTCTAGTCCTGCTAAAGGCTTAGAGCTTGGAAAATCATTTGTGTTTACAGTTACAATTATAGCTGAATTTGCTACACCGCTATTTCTATCATGATAGCTCATTCCATTTACTGCCATTTTTTCTTTTTCAGTTGAGGCTGCCACTACATAACCTCCGGGGCACATACAAAATGAATACACTCCCCTACCTGTCAAAGATTTTGCAGTTAATTTATAAGAGGCAGGGCTTAAGGTTTTAGCCTCATTAGCATATTGTGATTTATCAATCATTTCTTGTGGGTGCTGAACTCTAAGTCCCACTGCAAACGGCTTTTGTTTCATAGGTATTTTATTTTTGTATAACATTTCAAAGGTATCTCTTGCACTATGCCCTATAGCTAAAACAAGAACTTTAGTATCAATAGTATATTCTTTAGTATCATTTATAACTTTTATATTTGTTAGCTTATTTTCATTTACAATTATATCTGTAAGTTTGCTACAAAACCTTATCTCGCCTCCGAGTTTAATAATCTCTTTTCTAATGCCTACAACAACTTCTCTTAGCCTATCAGTCCCTATGTGTGGATTATGCACATATAGTATTTCATCATCTGCACCATGTTTTATAAAGTTTTTCATAACAAATGTATTTCTGCCATGGGTGTCCTTTACCATGGTATTGAGCTTTCCGTCGCTAAAAGTGCCTGCTCCACCCTCTCCAAAACTTACATTTGACTCTTCATCAAGCTTTCCACTTTCCCAATACTCATCTACCTTTTTACTTCTACTTTCAACATCTTCTCCTCTCTCAAGCACAATAGGTCTATAACCTGCTCTTGCTAAAAGAAGTGTTGCAAAAATACCTGCAGGCCCAAAACCTACTATTACAGGTCTATTTTCTAATAAGGCATTGCCTGAATTAGGAATTTTATATTCTTCTTTTTGGTATTTACTTATCTTTGAATTTTTAATGTTATTCTTTAAAACTTTATTTTCTAAGCTATTTGATTTTAAAGTTATATCTAAGGTGTAATTATACTTAATGTCGGTCTTTTTTCTTGCATCAAGAGATTTCCTCGCAATACTAAATTCCTTTATATCATTATTATTTATTCTTAAACTACTTACTATCTTTTTATATAGTTCTTCATCTGTATGATGAATATTCATATTAATTCCTGTAAGTCTTATCATTATACTCTCCTAAAACTATCACCATTTTTCATTACCTCTTGGCTCTCCAATATCTATTAATTTTGTTTTAAAAGAACCACATTTATAATCTTTAAAAATATGTTCTAAAGTTATATTTTTAATATTGTCATGATTTTTTTTATTTTTCTTTTTCACTATAACTTCTCTTTTAGCCATGTATTCTCTCATTATTAAATGAGCCTTGCCCTCTACAAAGAACAAGACTCATTTAATCATCTATTTTACAACTTATTTTAATACAAATCTACACTGTAAGTCTTTTGGTTTCTCTTGCAATAGCAAGTTCCTCATTTGTCGGCATAAGTACAACCTTTACAGTTGAATCAGCTGTTGAGCAAAGTGTAGCCTTACCTCTTACATCATTTGCCACATCATCAATCTTAACACCCATAAATGAAAATGCCTCACTTACTATCTTACGAGTAAACTTATCATTTTCGCCTACACCTCCGGTAAATGCCAGAGCGTCAAGACCACCCATAGCTGCCATATAAGCACCGACATACTTGATAATTCTATATCTAAATGCCTCAAGTGCAAGGGTTGCAAGCTTGTTTCCGTCTTCTGCTGCAAGTTCAATATCTCTAAAGTCTGATGAAAGATTGTCAGTCATTCCAAGTACACCTGATTTTTTATTTAAAATGTTAAGTGCCTCATCAACACTTACATTTTCCTTATCACATATAAACTGTACTATTGAGGCATCTACATCGCCTGATCTAGTACCCATAATAAGACCCTCTAATGGAGTAAGTCCCATAGAAGTATCTACACATTTTCCACCTACTGAGGCTGAAATTGATGCACCGTTTCCAAGATGACATACTACAACCTTTGCAGTGTCAGGGTTAAGATTTAAAAATTTAATAGTTTCGCCTGAAACAAATTTATGGCTTGTGCCATGGAAACCATAACGTCTTATTCCATATTTTTCAAAATATCTATGAGGAATTGCATATCTATATGCTTTCTCAGGCATAGATGCTCCAAATGAAGTGTCAAATACTGCTACATTAGGTGTGTTTGGCATAACCTTTTCAACAGCCTCAATACCCATTAAATTTGCAGGATTATGTAAAGGTGAAAGGTCGAAATTATCTTTTATAGCCTGTTTAACTTTCTCATCAATAACTACTGAATCTCCGAAAGTAGTTCCACCATGAACAACTCTATGACCTACTGCAAAAATCTCTTTAACATCTGAAATTACTCCATGTTCCTTATCTGTAAGTGCCTCTAAAACTAGCTGTATAGCAACTTCATGATTTGGCATAGGCTTTTCAAATATAAACTTATCCTTATTAGGAACTTGATGAACAAGTTTAGAACCCTCAATATAAATTCTTTCACATAATCCCTTTGCTAAGACTTCCTCAGTGTCCATAGCTATAAGTTGATACTTAAGTGATGAACTACCACAATTAATTACCAAAATTTTCATTTTAAATCCCTCCTGCATAATTGATTGTTATTTATTTGATTGACATTGTGCAACAGTTATTGCTACTACACCTACGATGTCCTGCCAACTGCAACCTCTCGATAAGTCATTTACAGGGCAAGCAACACCTTGGCAAAGAGGTCCATAAGCCTCTGCCTTTGCAAGTCTTTGAACTAATTTATATCCAATGTTTCCTGCATCAAGATCAGGGAAAACTAATACATTTGCCTGCCCTGCAACACTAGAACCCGGAGCTTTGCTCTTTCCTATTTCAGGAACTATTGCAGCATCAAGTTGTAATTCTCCGTCAAGTAAAAGATTTGGTGCTTGTTCTTTTGCAAGTTTTGTAGCCTCAACTACCTTTGTTACATCAGGGTGTTTTGCACTTCCCTTTGTAGAATGACTTAGCATTGCAACCTTTGCCTCTGCCCCTACCAATGATTCAAAACTTTCTGCTGAGGAAATTGCTATTGCCGCAAGTTTTTCAGGGTCAGGATTTTGCTCAAGTCCTGAATCTGCAAATATAAATGTACCATTTTCTCCAAATTCACAATTTGGAACTTCCATTAGGAAAAATGCTGAAACAAGTTTAGTTCCCGGTTTAGTCTTTATAATCTGTAATGCCGGTCTTAAGGTATCAGCTGTTGAATGACATGCACCACTTACCATTCCGTCTGCATCTCCTGCTTTAATCATAAGGCAACCATAGTAAGCATACTCTGAAAGTAATATTTTTCTTGCCTCCTCATGTGTAAGCCCCTTTGCTTTTCTAAGCTCTACAAATAAATCTTCATATTTTTGTGTCTTCTCATAGGTATTCGGGTCTATTATAGTTGCTTTTGAAATATCGCAGCCCTCTGAATTTTTCTTGATTTCTTCAGGAGTTCCAATAATTATAATGTCTGCAATACCCTCTCTTAATACTACTTCTGCCGCCTGAAAAGTTCTTTTATCCATTGACTCAGGCAAAACAATAGTTTTCTTATTTGCTTTTGCTCTTTCCTTGATTTTATCAATAATTCCCATATAAATAACCCCTTTCACACTTTTGGCATTAATGCCTAATACTCAACGTTTATTATAATATATTTTTAACTATTTGTACAAGGTTAAATTTGTACTTTTAAAGGTACATTACAAACTTTCTAAAAAAACATTTTTACAGGTTCTTTCCTAAAAAGCTCTATAGCATAATTATTAAGCATATCCATATACTTAAACTAGTCTTCATCAATAGGTTCTTTCCTAAAAATCTCTAAAGCATAATCATCAGGATTATCTTTATCAATATATAAATTTGCTATTAGATTTTCCACTCTATCTTTAACCGGATGTAAAACCCAATCATCACTTTTATCTATTTTCTCTATTCCGTCTTTATTAAAAGAATATTCAATACAAAAATTTGATAGACTATTTTCATAACGCACATATAAAGGAATCATTCTAATAACAGAACATCCATAGCAAATACCATTTTCTTTCAAATATGCTAGTTTCTTATTATATGAATAATTTTTCACAAAATACAAAATACCTATTGCTATAAACATAATTCCAAAAACTAAAACAAGTAAAAATAACCACAATATCCATATTTCCTTATTTATCATATAAATAGTACTAAAAAATATTATAAAAAGACCACATAATATTGCAGGTATTGCACTATGTTTCCAAGTTCTTTCCACTGCTTGCATACTACCTCTCTTTCGCAGCACATTCCCCTGCTAAATGTCCACTTGCCCAAGCCCAACTTAAATTATAACCACCACATATACCGTCTACATCTATTATCTCTCCTGCAAGATACATTCCTGATACTTTTTTTAACTGCATATCCTTAAAATTTATCTCGCTTAAATCTATGCCACCTGTGCAGACCTGTGCTTTATCAAAACCCATTGTGCCTGTTATCTTAAAGTTCATTTTTGTAATTGCTCTTGCAAGTTTTTCTATAATGCTTTCCACTTCGCAAACTCTCATGTTTCTTATATCAAGTTCAGGTTTTAACTTAAGCTTTAATAAAATTGCATACCAAAGTTTTTTATTTAATAACCCATTTCCAAATGCTAACAAGTCCTTAAAAAATCTATTTTCATATCTAGCTTTTAAAAACAATTTTACATCTTCTATATGTGGCAAGAAATTCACTTCAATATTTACATCTTGTTTATTTTTTAGAAATCTTGAAATATATCTACTAAGTTGAAATGTAGGTATTCCTGAAAGACCATAATCAGTAAGTTGTAACTCTCCATACTCTTTTTTAATCTCATTTTTAGACAGTTGTAAACTTAATGTTGCCCTAGTTCTTACTCCGAAACAATTTTTAAAAAACGCCTTCTCCTCACAACAAACTCCACAAAGTGCAGGTAAAAACTCATTATATTTTAAATTAAAGCCCTTTAAGATTTTAATTATATTTTCATTTGGTTTACTCACTCCTACTTTTGAACCTGAAGATATAATCACTTTATCAAAAAAAGCAATTTCAGTTTTTTCTTCTACTAAATAACTAATTTTAAATGTATTTTTTTCTTTTACTATTTTAGAAATCTCTACTCCTGTAAATAGCTTTACACCAAGCCTTTCACATTCATTTAAGAGTGCCTCAAGTATTGAACTTGCTTGTTCTGAATTTGGATATACATAGCCCTCCCTTATAAAAGGTTCTATTCCAAGTTGCCTAAAAAAATCTATGATTTCATTACTATTAAACTTTTCAATTACTTCAAAGGTATTCAAAGCTTTTTCTAAGTGGAAATGTTTAGGTTTTAAATTTACATTTGTATAATTACATTTACCATTTCCGGTAGATAATATTTTTTTACCTGCTTTTTTATTTTCTTCCATTAAAGTAACTTTTGCACCTAGTCTTAGAGCCGTAATAGCTGCCATAAGCCCTGATGCTCCTGCTCCTATAATACAAATTTTCATAATGTTATCCTTTGTAAATATCTACAGTAAATGAATCTTTTTAAGTATTTTTACTAAGCTCCTACCCATAGGCATAGCTCTAAGGTCTTCTTCTCCTACTGACTTAGTTAATAAGATTGAAATTGTATACACAAATATTGCCACCAAAATAGAAATAACAGTAGAATATAATCTCCTTGTTCTTACTGATACCAAGGCATACACAAAATAAGTACAAACTCCCATTATTAATGAACAAAGTGCAGGCCCTAGATAAGTCTTTAGAATCTCTTGTTTATAATGTAATTTATACTTTATGGCCGCTGCATTAAAAATACACATACAAAATGCAAATACAATATTTGCAAAAACTAGTCCATAAAGTCCCATTTTAAAAACATAGAGCATTATATAAAGACTGACGGTGTGTATTATAAGTGAATAAACAGCATTTCTTACGGGAATACTCATGTGATTTGTTCCTTGTAAGATTGCATTTGAAACAGTTGATAAAGAATAAAATACAACTGCTACTGAACCAACTTGAAGTAGAGCCACTGCAAGATCATTTTTACCAAAAAGCATGTGCATAATAGGTTCTGCCAAAACTGCAAGCCCTACTGCTGACGGTATTCCTACAAGCATTGCAAACCTTATTGCAATAGATATTTTTCTTCTTACTTCTTTCCTCTGCCTTTTAGCAACTGAATTTGCAAGTGTTGGTATAAGTGAAGATGAAAGTGAGTTTGCAATAGCTACCGGAACATTTATAAGTAAGAGATATTTTCCACTATAAACTCCATAATTATTTGCTATTGTTTCCGGAATTTCTCCAAAACCGTCCATAACATGCCCAAATATAGCATTATCTATAATACTGTTAATATTATAAACTGCTGTAGAAAGTATTACAGGAATTACTGTAAAAAATAAAATTCTTGAGATTGTAAAATATCCCTCAACCCTACCTGAGCTGTCATTTTGGATATTTAACTTTCTTGATTTGGTTTCCAGTATAAATAGAAATATTAAAACAACAAGTGCTGTAACTGCTCCTGCTCCTGTACCTATTGTTCCCCCTGATGCTCCAAAAGCCCTTATTGTACTTGAATCTCTACCATTAATTATTGCGTATTGGCATAAAAACCATGCAGCAGACACACTTACAAAGGCATTTACAATCTGCTCTAAAATTTGTGAGATTGCAGTAGGTACCATGGTAGAGCGACCTTGAAAATACCCTCTAAAAACTCCAAGATATGCCATTATCCATATAGTAGGTGCTAATGTAAGCATAGCATATTGACTTAATGGCAAGTGAAATAAACTATTAGACAACCATCCTGAATAATAGATTACTGCCATAGTTCCTATAAATCCTACTAAAGTAGCATATAAAAGTGCTGCTTTAAGTATTCTATTTGCATTTATATATTCGTCTTTTCCAAGCCTTGCTGAAACCATTTTACTTACTGCAAGTGGTAAACTATATGAAGAAAGTAAAAGCATAATTGCATATACATTATAGGCAGTGGAATAATATCCCATTCCCTCATCTCCTATAATTCTTATTAAAGGAATCCTGTATAAAAGTCCGATAACTCGAACTAAAATACCTGCTATTGCAAGTATTGAACCTTGGACTACAAAATTAGAACCTGATTTTGAACTTGATTTTATACTTTTCATAAAAATCATCTATGGCTATCTATGATAGCCCCTCTCATCTAAAATTTGCTCTTGTTTTTGTTCCATTATCACTCTCTCTTTTTCTTCTATATGGTCATATCCCATTAAATGTAACATGCTATGCACTACTAAAAAAGCTAACTCTCTTTCTAAGCTATGTCCATATTCATTTGCCTGCATTTTTATATGCTCTACTGATAGTACAATATCCCCTAAAAGAAGTTCTCCTGTTTCAGGATTAAATGTAAATAATTCCTCGTATTCCTCATCAAAACAAGCAGGAGTTTTAAACTCATTCATTGGAAATGATAATACATCAGTAGAACGATCTATTCCTCTAAACTCTTTATTCATCTTGTGAATGTTTTCATCATCTGTAATTATAACTGAAACTTCTGCCTCATAAGGGCATTTTTCATAATCAAGACTTGCTAAAATAGCATCTTTTATAATTTTCTCATAGTCAATTTCAAGTTTTATATCTGTTTCATATGATATTTCAAATGTCATAACTCACCTTTTGAAACTCTTTTTTTAAGACTCTTCTTAGCCGCTTGTTTTCTTGTTTCCAAATGCTTTTGATGTTTTTTCTCATATTCATCATAAGCCTCTACAATTTTTTGAACTAATGGATGCCTTACAACATCTTTATTTGTAAGTTCACAAACACCTATTTCATCAACCTTTGAAAGTACTCTTAATGAAACCTCCAGTCCTGATTTAGTATCAGGAGCTAAATCTTTTTGTGTTAAATCTCCTGTTACAATAACTTTTGAGCCAAAACCGATTCTTGTCAGAAACATTTTCATCTGTGCAGGTGTGGTATTTTGTGCCTCATCAAGTATGATAAAGGCATTATCGAGAGTCCTTCCTCTCATATATGCAAGAGGTGCAACTTCAATAAGCCCTTTTTCAGAATTATGTAGATAGCTTTCAGCTCCCATTATCTGATACAGTGCATCATACAATGGTCTAAGATATGGGTCTATCTTACTTTGTAAATCTCCCGGAAGAAAGCCAAGTTTTTCTCCTGCCTCTATCGCAGGTCTTGTAAGTATAATTCTATTAACTTCTCCATTTTTAAAAGCACTTATTGCCATTGCCATTGCAAGATAAGTTTTTCCTGTACCTGCAGGTCCAATTCCAAAAACTATCATGTTCTTTTTTATTAAATCAATGTACTGTTTTTGCCCTAAAGTCTTAGGTTTTATAGGTTTTCCATTTATAGTCCTTGCTATAACTTCCTTATCAATTTCAAGTATCTTATCTTCTCCCTCTGAAAAGGAAAGTGAAATCGCATAGTCAACATTTTGCTCTGTAATTTGATTTCCTCTTTTAGAAAGTTCAATAAGTTTTGAAAAAATTGATTTTGCTTTTATTACATATTCCTCAGGTCCCATAATTTTTATAGAACCGTCCCTTTCAATTATAGTAACATGAAGTGTTTTTTCTATTTTTTTAAGATAGGAGTCAAATTCTCCACATACATTTTTCTCATGTTCTATTGGAATATCTATCATATTTTCAACAATCGCCAAATTATATCTCCTTTATATTTATATTAACATTATTTTACTACATTTTTACTAATTAGTGAAGTTGTTTGTAATAATTTATAATACAAAAAGACAATGCTTGCATCAATTAACATGTTTTTTTGTAATCTCTCTTTCAAATGCATCATTTTCCTCATCTATTAATTTAGGATTTGCATATTTGGATAACATTCCATAAGCATTTCTTTTTTCTGTTGTTACTACAAAAGGTAGACCTTTTTCAGTTAAACTCTGCTTTGCAAAAATTCTAACTGCCTCAGCAAAAGACGTACCCATACTCTTATAGAGTTTTTCTACCTCTTCTTTTAAATCTGCGTCCATACGGACTTGAAAAGTTGCCTCTTTAGCCATATTTACACCTCCTTTGTAAGACAATAGTAGTACAATATTTTTATTTTGTCAATTCAATATATTATAATACCAAAAAGCTGCCGAATACCTCGACAGCTTTTCTTTAAATTATTTCTCTAATTCATTAAACACTAAAACTTCAAACTCGCCCTCTAAAACCTCAAAAGCCTTGCAAGAACAGGTTGCCATAATATCTTCCCTTGCATCTCCAAGAACCAAATCTTTTGGTAGTTTTACAACAACTTTTTCTAGCTCAGTCTTAAGTGAAAGATTATTTTCTGACTTGTACTTTCTAAGCTCAGATATAATCTTAATTGCAGTCTTTCCAAGTCCATACTCTTTTTCATTGAACTCATTTGACACTTCAATCGGCTCTATTTTACTGATATGTATTGATTTATAAGGTTCATGATTTACATAATACCCTTGATAAATTTCCTCTGTAATATGTGGAATGTAAATTGCAAAACATTTTAACATACCAAGAAGTGTATGATATGCTGCATAAAGCCCTGACTTTCTAGCCTCTTCTCCATATATCTCAGGCTTGTATACACGATTTTTTATAATCTCAATATAGTCATCACAATAGCTCCAGAAAAACTTTTCAAGTTCACTTATAGCAAGTCCAAGCTCATACTTATTAAGGTAATTCTCAAAATTTCTAAGCATATCATTAAAGGACGCAATAATCCATTTATCCATGTGGTATAACTTAACACTATCTTTCTTACTAAATGGGTTAAGTTTTACATCATTTCCTGCATCATCTTTTTTATCAAAGCCCTCAAGCTGCATAACTACAAATTTAGCAGCATTCCAAATCTTATTAATTAACTTTCCTGCATTTTTAAATTCTTCATCAGAGAACACAATATCATTTCCAAGTGTTCCATTTGAAGTCCAAAGTCTAACGCAGTCAGCAGAATAAGTTTCTATCAAATCCTTTGGCTCCATGCTTGAGTTATCTTTTTTCTTACTTATCTTTTCGCCTTTATTTGCAAGTACATGCCCTGAAATCATAACATCTTTCCAAGGAATCATACCTGTATGATATAGACCTTTTACAATAGTATAAAAATCCCAAGTTCTTATAATATCATGTGCATTAGGACGTACACTCATCGGATACATATAAGATTTGAATTTTTCATCATCTTCCCAACCTAAATTGATTAAAGGAGTTACAGAAGAGGTTGCCCAAGTATCCATAACATCTTCCTCAGGTATAAACTCACTACTGCCACAACTACAAGCAGAACTTGGCATATCCTTAAGTGGGTTTACAGGTAAATCTTTAATATCTGCAATTTTAGGTTCTCCACATTTTTTACAATACCAAACAGGGAAAGGAACTCCAAAATATCTCTGTCTTGAAATGCACCAATCCCACTCCAAATTTTCTACCCAGTTATTATATCTTGAACGCATGTGAGGTGGATACCAATTTATCTCATTTCCTGCTTTAATATAAGCATCTTTATTTGAAAGAATGTCTATAAACCACTGTTTTTTTAATGTGATTTCCATAGGTGTACCACATCTTTCATGAGTTGCTACATTATGTAAAATATCCTCTTGTCTAATCATATGACCTTGTTCTATCAAGTCGGCTATTATGGCTTTTCTTGCTGCTGTAATCTTCATTCCCTCATACTTACCACAGATATTAGACATTGTTCCGTCTTGCAAAATAGCCTCTTTAAACTTGAGATTATGTGTTTTGTACCACTCAAGGTCTGTAAGATCACCGAAAGTACAGCACATAACAACGCCTGAGCCTTTTTCCATATCTGCCTTTTCATCTTCAAGTACAGGTACAGTAAAGCCAAAAATAGGTACTACTATTTTTTTATTTAATAAATGTCTATTTTTCTCATCTTTAGGATTTATAAATATACATTGACAAGCTGCCAAAAGTTCAGGTCTTGTTGTTGCAATTTCTACATACTCATCACTTCCCTCTATATAAAACCTTAAGTAATTAAACACAGACGGAATTTCTTTAGTTTCGAGTTCAGCCTGAGCTATAGAAGTTCTACATTCATTACACCAAAGAGCAGGTGCATATTCAAAATATACCTTCTTTTTATTATATAAATCTACAAATGATTTTTGAGAAATCTTTTGTGATTTTGGACTTATTGTTGAATACTCAGTATTCCAATCACAACTAAAACCTGCTGAAATAAATAGTTTTCTAAACTGTTTTTCAAGCTCTCTAGTTTCATCTAAACACATTTTAGTAAAGCTTTCTCTTGTAGTATCATGTGCCTTAATATTATTCTTTTTTTCTACAAGTCTTTCAGTAGGAAGTCCATTATCATCAAATCCAAAAGGATAGAATACATTAAAACCTTTCATTCTCTTATATCTTGCCATAACCTCAGCTTGAGAATATGAAAAGATATGTCCTATATGTATCTTACCATTTACAGTAGGTGGTGGTGTATCTATTGAATAAACAGGTGCATCTAATTTTTCGTTAAATTCATATATTTTTTCTTCCTGCCAAAAGTTCTGCCATTTAGTTTCAGACTCTTTTGCCTTATATTTTTTCTCTAACATTATATTCCTCCATAGGCTTTTTAAATCGCCTATAATAATAGCACAATAAGGCTTGTAAAACAACCATAAGAAGTAGTACATAGCGAAAATAAAGTATTTAGTCTTTTATCTATACAACCTAAAGGGGGATTTCCTCGCCGGTGGCGAGGAAATCCCCAATAATTAATAGTAATTTTTTAATCTTAATTATACTTCTACATTATCAAGTTTTGATGCTCTTGCCTCAACTTCTTTCTTTTGAACATCTCCCGGTGCTTGCTCATATCTTGCAAACTCATAAGAATATGTTCCTATTCCTCCTGTCATAGAACGAAGGTCTGTATTATATCCAAAAAGTTCAGACACAGGAATATCTGCTTTTATAGCCTGCTTTCCATTTGCAAGTGCGTCCATTCCCAAAACTCTACCTCTTCTCCTATTTAAATCTCCCATTACATCTCCTGTAAACTTATCAGGAACAACTACTTTAAGTGAGGCAATAGGTTCTAGTAATACAGGAGAGGCTTTCATAAATCCGTCTTTAAAAGCAATAGTTGCCGCCATTTTAAATGCCATTTCTGAGGAATCAACAGGGTGATATGAACCGTCCAAAAGTACAGCCTTAATACCTACAACAGGATATGCAGCTAAAGGTCCTTTAAGACAACATTCTGAAATACCCTTTTCAACAGCAGGGAAATAGTTCTTTGGAACTGCTCCACCGAATACTGTTTCCTCAAAAATGTATGGAATCTCAAGATTTCCTGACGGTTCAAAGCTCATCTTTACATCTCCAAACTGTCCATGTCCACCTGATTGTTTCTTATATCTTCCGGCAGCCTCAACTTTCTTTCTTATAGTTTCTCTAAACGCAAACTTAGGTTTAAGAAGTTCTATTGAAACCTTATATCTTGATTGTAACTTGCTTGCTACAACTTCAAGTTGCTGATCCCCTATACCATAAAGAAGTGTCTGTCTGTTCTCATTGTCAACTACTGACTTAAGAGTTAAATCTTCTTCCATAAGTTTTGAAATACCGGTTGAAAGTTTGTCCTCATCTCCCTTATTTACAGTTTTATATCTCATATATGTATATGGAACTGAAATTTTAGGTTTATTATATAAAATAGGTGCTGACTTAAGTCCTATGGTATCTCCTGTTTGGGTAACACTTAATTTTGCCATAGCACCAATATCGCCTGCTTTAAGTTCCTTAACTTCTATTGCATCTTTTCCTCTAAGTACATAAATCTTACCTGATTTTTCATCTACTTCCTTTGATACATTATAAATTACTGAATCAGCTTTTAGTACTCCTGTACATACTTTAACTAATGAATATTTTCCTATAAATGGGTCTACAATAGTTTTAAATACCTTAGCTGAAAGATTTACATTTGAATTGTACTTAGCAACAAATCTTTCCTTAGTAAGAGCGTCAATTCCAACACATTCTCCACTTTCAGGAGAAGGGAAATATTTTTCAATAGCAACTAAAAGTGCATTTAAACCTTGACAATTAATTCCTGAACCCATCATTACAGGGAAAATTGAACAATCGGTTACATTATCTCTAAGTGCCTTTGAAATTTCTGCATCAGTAAATTCCTCCCCTGAGAGGTATCTTTCCATAAATTCCTCACTTGTTTCAGCAACTGCCTCCATAAGTGATTCTCTTGCAATCTTTAAATGTTGATCTAAATAGCTTGGAATCTCACATTCTGTGTAAGCCGCCTTATCTGTAAAGCGTCTACCTTGCATTTTAACTACATTTACAAAACCTACAAATTTCTCATTTTCTCTTATAGGCAAATGGAATGGAGCTACCTTACGACCAAATCTGGTATTTAATTTAAGTAGTAATTCTCTAAAACTTGCCTTATCATCATCTAAGTTAGTTACAAAGAAAATTCTAGGTAGCTTATATTCCTCACATAATTCCCAAGCTTTTTCTGTTCCTACTTCAATACCTGCCTTACAGTTTACAACTATAATCGCAGCGTCAGCTACACTTACTGCCTCTTCAACTTCTCCAACAAAGTCAAAATATCCGGGTGTATCAAGTATATTTACTTTGACAGAACCTATATCTCCCTCGTATTCAATAGGAATCAATGAGGTACTTATAGAAAATCCTCTTTTTATCTCCTCTTTATCATAATCACTTATGGTATTGCCGTCTGTAATCTTTCCCATTTTTGCAGTTGCACCTGATACATAAGCAAGTGCCTCTGCTACTGTTGATTTTCCTGCACCACCATGACCTAATAAGACGATATTTCTAATCTGCCCTGTTTCATAAATCTTCATATAAGTAAACCTCCTATAAGTTATTATTAATAATTAAAATTTTAAATGTTTACATTTGCTAAATATGCCATATATGTAATTACATTTAATACAAAAAACAATAACTATATTTTACTAAATTTCTATCAAAATATCAAGTTTTATGTTGAAAATATACAAGTGATTATTTTATCTATTCCTATCTCTAAGTATTATAAGTCTAAGAAGTTGTAACATAGAGGCTGCTGTAGCTGCTACATAAGTTAATGCCGCTGCAAAAAGCACGTCTTTTGCTCCCTTTCTTTCTTGCTCAGGTAGAATTGAATTTTTCTCAAGTTCTATAATAGCACGCCTTGAGGCATCAAATTCAACAGGCAAGGTTACAATCTGAAAAAGTACTGCACACATAAATAGTATTATACCAATCTGAATTAAAAATGAACCGGCATTTCCAAGCATTAACCCTATCAATACAAGAGGCCATGAAAGTGTTGCACCGAAATTTGCCGCCGGCACTAGCAATGACCTAAATGATAAAGGTATAAATCCTACATTATGTTGAATAGCATGACCACATTCATGAGCGGCAACACTTATTGCGGCAATAGAATTTGAACCATATATATCCTCACTTAAATTTACAGTTTTACTTGCAGGGTCATAATGGTCTGTAAGACTACCTGAAACAGGATTAACATTTACATCATAAATACCATTTGCATTTAATATCATTCTTGCAACTTCCTGTCCTGTATAACCTGAAACACTTCTTATCCTTGAAAATTTTGAAAATGTTGATTTTAATTTCAAAGAGGCTAGCATAGTTAAGCCAATTCCAATTAAAACCAATATGTATGTTGTATCAAAAAACATTTTTATACCCCCTTAAAAAATCTTGAGTTTTCATTCTCTTTTTGCCCTCAAGTTGCAATTCTAAAACTTGTAAGAAACTATCCTTACAACTTAAGAACATTTTATCTTCACTAATAAATATATTTTCATTTGAGGTCTTATTTAACTTAGCTAAATCCTTGACTTCACTTTCTACTGCACTACATATTCTTAGATTTTTATTATCAAGTTTTGTAAATGCACTTGGCCAAGGACTTAGACCTCGTATTCTTCTTTCTAAAACATCAGCATTTAAATTAAAATCTATTTCTCCGTCTTGCTTTTTAATAGTAGCGGCATAATCAGTTGTCATTTCTCCCTGCTTTCCTGGAGTAATTTCATCTAATGAATTAAGTGTATCTATTATAGCCTCTGCTCCAAGCACTGCTAATTTTTCAAATAAACTTCCTCCTGTTTCATCTTTATCTATTGAAATCTCATATTGTTTTAAAATATCTCCCGTATCAAGCCCTTTGTCCATAAGCATAGTTGTAATGCCTGTTTTTTTCATGCCGTCTATTATAGCCCATTGTATGGGGGCAGCTCCTCTATATTGTGGAAGTAAGCTGGCATGAATATTTATACAGCCTTTTTTAGGTAAATTAAGTATGCTCTCAGGTAAAAGCTTACCATAGGCAACCACTACAAAGACATCGGCATTAAACATTTTAAGTTCATTATAAACTTCTTCACTTTTAAGTGTCTTTGGGGTTATAACTTTTAATCCCTCTTTTAATGCCTCCTCCTTTACAGGAGTAAAAGATAAGACATTTCCTCTACCTCTTTTTTTGTCCTCTCCTGTAACAACACATACTACCTCATGCTTTTTAATAAGTGCTTTCAAAGGCAATACCGAAAAATCAGGAGTTCCCATAAATACTATTTTCATATATTCTCCTTATAATATAACTCCCACTTAGTATAAATGGGAGTTTTGTAAATTCTTACATATTAGCTATTTTTTGCTGCTGCCTCTTCCTCTTGCCTAATTCTTTCAAGCTCCTCATTATCCATAAGTTCTCCCTCAAGTTTGTCAATATATAATACTCCGTCAAGGTGATCACATTCATGGCATATTGCTCTTGCAAAAAGTTCCTCTGCCTCTAACTCAAATTCTTTCATATCTATGTCAAATGCCTTAACCTTAATCTTATATGGTCTTTTTACTACTCCACTTTTTCCGGGTATACTAAGACAGCCCTCATATCCCTCTTGCTCTCCCTCTCTTTCAAGTATCTCAGGATTTATAAAGACTACAACCTTTTCAGGCTCAGGCTCAACTATCATAATTCTTTTAAGTATTCCTATTTGAGGAGCTGCAAGTCCTATGCCGTCAGCATCTCTCATAGTTTCAATCATATCAGCTATAATTTCTCTTGTTCTATCGTTTACCTCTTTTACTGTTTTAGTTTTCTTTCTTAAAATGTCATCTCCTAATATTCTTATTTCTCTAAGTGCCATGTTTTCCTCCATTTAAACTATATCATACATTATGCCTATTTCATCGAAAATTCTTAAGCCGGTATCTTCATTTGTTTTAATTAATAACTCTATTTCCTCTTTTACCTTTAAAAGTATATCATAATCATTATGTTTTATATATGTTAATTTTCTATAATAATCAGAAATTTTATAAACATTTGCATTGACAGGTCCTATTATTTCTAAAGAACTTCCTAACTTACTAGCCATATCGGTATATTCTAAGGCTGCAACCTCAAGTTTTTCTTCTTGTTTTGAATAAAGCTGTACTGTCAAAATGTGAATAAAAGGTGGGTATTTTGCAATCTTTCTAAAAGTTTCCTCTTGCTTATAAAATTCTTCATAATTTTGATTTGCAGCAGAAACTATTGTATAGTGAGTTGGATTATAAGTTTGGATTACAACCCTAGAATCAAGCCCTGCTCTACCTGCACGCCCTGCCGCTTGAGTTAAAAGCTGAAATGTTTTTTCAGTTGCAGTATAGTCATTTACATATAAAGAGGTATCAGCCGCCATAATCCCAACTAAGCTTACATTTGAAAAGTCATGCCCTTTTACTATCATTTGAGTGCCTATAAGTATATCCACTTCATGGTTTTCAAATTTATTTAAAATGTCTTTTGCAGAATTTTTCCTACTCCCTGTATCTAAATCAAGCCTAAGTACCCTAGCCATCGGAAACTCTTTTTTGGTTATAACTTCAAGCTTTTGAGTGCCTATTCCAAAACCTGCGATATAAGGCGATTTACAATTTGGGCAAACTTTTGGCATATCCATAGAACTACCACAATAATGGCAAAAAAGCTTATTATTATTGTGTAATGTCATGCTCACATCACAATGCTCACACTTTATAACTTCGCCACAACTTCTACAAGATACAAAGTTTGAATAACCTCTTCTATTCATAAAAAGCATAATCTGCTCTTTCTTATTTAATTTCTCATTTATAAGTTCTTTTAAATGTCTACTGAATATACTCCTGTTTCCACTTTCAAGCTCTTTTCTTAAATCCACTATATCCACTTTTGGAAGTACTGAATTTGAAATTGCTCTTTGTTTTAGCTCTAAAAGCTTATATTTTAAATCAAGTGCATTTTTATAACTTTCCATAGACGGTGTAGCACTTGCAAGAACTACACTTGCATTTGAAAGTTCTGCTCTTTTTATAGCCACATCTCTTGTATGAAACCTTGGAGTATTTTCATTTTTGTATGCACTATCATGTTCTTCATCAATTATTATAATTCCTATATTGTCAAATGGTGCAAATATAGCAGACCTTGGGCCAATCATAATATCTGCATTATGACTTAATACTTTTATAAACTGATCATATCTTTCGCCCTTTGATAATTTGGAATTTACTATTGCAACCCTATTTCCAAATTCTGCCACAAGTCTTTTTACAGTTTGATAAGTCAAAGAAATTTCAGGAACTAAAACAATCCCCTGTCTACCTGTTTTTAAAACCTCTCTAAGCATTTCAATATAGACTTGAGTTTTGCCACTCCCTGTAATTCCGTGTAGTAAATAGGTTTTGTAAACGTTTTCTCTATAATCTTCTAAAAATAGATTAACAGCCCTTTCTTGTTCCTCATTTAATATCTTCTTACTAGAAAAAATTTGTGTATCAAACGGATTTCTAACTTTGATGTCTTCTTCTATCTTAATAAGCCCCTCGTTTTCCATATCTTTTAAGGTCTTAGTAGAAAGTTTTACTTCTTTAGTTGCCACCTCCCAAGATATGGGATTTTCCTTAAGCACCTCCAATGCTCTAATCCAAGAAGTTCTCCTTTTTGACCTAAGCTTTTCACAAATTTCTTTATAATTTATAATGGTTTCTTCTTTAATATATACTGTCTTTTTTATTATAGGAGCTATCTTTTGTTTAACAGGCATAACTGTTGAAAGTGCCTTTTTTAATGTACAACCATAAAATTTATGCATCCATATTGCAAGTTCAACAAGCTGTTCTACCGTTGAAATCTCATCTTTTGCCATAGAATCAATAGGCTTTAATTTTGAAATCTCAAGCTTTGTTTCATTTGATAAATCTGTAATGTAACCAAGCCTTAGTTTACTTGCATTTCCAAAACTAACTCTTATGGCTGCCCCTACAAAAACTTCTTTTCTTAAATTTTTTGGTACTATATAGGTATATTCCTTATCTACACTTGTATGTGAAATATCAATAATGACTTTAGCAAACAGAAAATCTGAACCCATATCATTAGATATAGATTCAGACTTGTCTGCATTTTCAAAAACTTTCATCTTGCCTCCAACATCTAGTTATGCCCTCAATTATCTCCCATAATTTCATACTGTTAGAGCCTTTAAATAATACAATGTCCTCTGCCTTTAACAAATCATTTATAAATGTTAAAAGTTTCTCTCTTTCATCATTTTGAAAAATAAAGCACTTCTCTTTTGATTTCATTTTCCAAGCCCTTGCATAGTTTTTTGAAAGTTCTCCAAAGCAGATTAAATAATCTATATCATCTAAATTAGCTAGATACTCTCCTATTTCATAGTGAAGTTCATTTTCAAACTCGCCTAGTTCTTTCATATCTCCAAGTACAGCAATTTTTCTTTTGCTTGAATCTATTTCTTTTAAAATGTTTATTGCAGCTTTCATAGAATCAGGGCTTGCATTATAAGTATCATCAATTATTGTAATGTTATTCTTAATAAAAATCTGCTGTCTATGCTTAAAACCTTTAAACTCTGAAATGGACTTTGCTGCCGGCTTTAAATCAACTCCAAAATGTTTTACAGTCCAAAGAGCTGTAAGAGCATTTAAAACCTGATGTTTTCCATGTACTCCTAAACTCACTTCAACCCTTTCTCCCATTATAAATGCCTCAAAGTTTGCAAGTCCATTTGAAAGCTTTATATTTTTTGCATAAGAAAGTTTTTCATGTTCTAAGTTCTTAATTTTAATCTCATCTTCAATACCATAGTAATTTACATTTATATCAGGACTACACTTAGTATCTACTAACATTTCATCTTGTGCATTCAATAATATAAAAGAACCCTTTTTCATTCCGTCTTGAATATGAAGTTTTTCATCTCTTATATTTTCTCTACTTTTTAAGTTTTCAATGTGAGCAGTTCCGACATTGGTTATAATGCCAACATCAGGCCTTGCTATTTGGGCTATTTTATTCATCTCCCCAAACTCACTCATTCCAAGCTCTAAAACTGCTATATCATAATCATTTGTAATGTCTAAAACAGTAATCGGAACTCCAATCTGACTATTAAAATTAGCAGGTGTTTTAAAAACCTTTTTTTGTGCTGAAAGTGCAGCTGCAACTATTTCTCTAGTAGTTGTCTTTCCCACACTTCCTGTAATACCAACAATAGGGATTTTTATCTCATCTCTATAATATTTTGCAAGTTCCTGTGCTGCTGTAACTGCATTATCTGCTTTAAGATAAACCATTCCCTCAATAAGTTCTATATCTTCTCTCGACACTATACAAACCCTACAACCTGCCTCATATACTTGTGGTAAATAATTATGTGCATCACTTTTACTTCCGACTATAGTTACAAATAGACTTTCAGGTTTTGCCTCTCTTGAGTCAATGACAATTTTATTTATTTTAATGTCCAGGTCAACATCATTTTTATTTAATAGCTTTGTTTTAGTGGCAGTTAGTAGCTCTCTTACAGTAAAACTTCTCATAAAGCCTCCCTCACTACTTCACTATCTAAGAAATGTGTTCTAACTCCATTTATCTCTTGATAGTCCTCATGCCCCTTGCCTATTATAGCAATCATATCTCCCTCTTTTGCATTTTTTATAGCAAAATGAATTGCCTCTCTTCTATCGACTATCTCAATAAATTTTCCCCCTGTCGGCTCTAAATGTGATCTTATATCTGCAATTATATCTTCAACTTTTTCATATCTTGAATTATCTGCTGTAATAATTGAAAAATCTGCAAGCTTACCCGCAATCTCTCCCATAGAATATCTTCTATCCTTAGCCCTATTTCCACCACAGCCAAATACTACTACTAGTCTTTTAGGATTATAATTTCTAAGTGTTTTTAAAAGACTTTCCATGCTTACTGCATTATGTGCATAATCTACAATTACACTAAATTTATCTGACTTATAGGAAATCTCCATACGTCCGTCAACTTTTAAGTCCTTAAGCCCATTTGATAATGCTCCCTTATCAAGTCCCAACAAATACCCAATAGATACAGCTGCCAAAGCATTATAAACATTAAATTTTCCGGGTATGCCTGCATTTACCTCTAAATTAAGCTCCTTAATCTTAGCATTAAAACTTATCCCAACAAATTCTTTGTTTGCTACATAGTTAATATTTGAAAATGAAAAATCAAAGTCTGTATTACTTCCAAAACTAAATACATTTTTACATTTACTTTTTTTAGCCACATCTGCTATAAAATCAGCCTCTTTGTCATCATAATTTATAATTGCATTTTTACATTGCTCAAATAAAAGTGATTTACAATGTAAATATTCCTCAAAGTCTGCATGCTCATCAGGTCCTATATGGTCAGGGGAAATGTTTGTAAACGCTGCATAATCAAAGTCTATTCCATAAGTTCTATAAAGCTTAGTTCCTTGGCTTGAAACCTCCATAATCAGATACTCGCAGCCCTCATTTAACATATCTTTAAAATGTTTATGTAACTCATAAGACTCAGGGGTTGTGTTGATTGACGGAATCTTTTTATCCCCTATGTAAATCCCATTTGTACCAATCATACCTACTTTTTTACCTGACTTTTCTAAAAGCTTTTTAATCATGTGAGTTGTGGTTGTTTTTCCCTTTGTGCCTGTTATGCCTATGCTTATCATTTTCTTTATAGGATAATTAAATCTGACTGCTGATAAAAGAGCAAGTGCCTTTCTCGAACTTTCTACCTTTATTACTGTAATTTCTTTTGGATATTCACATTCATGCTCTATAACTATACCCTTTGCCCCTGCCTTTATAACCTCATCTATAACGTCATGGGAGTCAAACCTTGCCCCTTTTAAACATACAAATAGAGAGCCTTTTACAACTTTTTTAGAATTATAAACAACTTCCTCAAATTCAAGATTATCTCCTTGAATTAATTCAAATTCAAAATTTTCAACTTCATTAATAAACATTTAAAATAACCCCTCTATCTTACCATTTTCATCTACATCTATACTAAGTGCGGCAGGTACTTTAGGAAGTCCCGGCATTGTCATTATATTACCTGTAAGTACCACTACAAAGCCTGCTCCGGCTGAAACATAAACATCTCTTACATTTAATCTAAAATTCTTAGGAGAACCGAGTTTAGTTGCATCATCTGAAAGAGAATATTGAGTCTTTGCAATACATACAGGTAACTTGGCAAAGCCATTTGACTCTATCATAGATATTGCTTTATTGGCGGCAGGTGTATAATTTACTCCGTCTGCCCCATAAATTCTTGTTGCAATATCAAATATCTTATCTTTTATACTTAAATCAAGTTCATAAAGTGGCTTAAACTCTGACTTTGTTTCAAATGCCTTTAAGACTTCATTTGCAAGTTCAATTCCACCCTCGCCTCCAAGCTCCCAAACATTACTAAGTGCAAAGTTACAGCCCTTTTGCTCACAATACTCTCTTATATAATCAAGTTCTTTTTGAGTATCTGTTGCAAATTTATTAAGGGTTACAACAACAGGCACACCATATTTTTTTAAATTTTCAATATGTCTGCCTAAATTTTCAATTCCACTTGCAAGTGCATTTAAATTTTCATTTGCAAGTTCCTCTTTAGGTACTAAACCATTATATTTTAAAGCTCTAACTGTTGCCACTAAAACCACTGCATCAGGCTTTAAGTCAGCATATCTACATTTTATATCAAAAAACTTTTCAGCTCCCAAATCAGCTCCGAAACCTGCCTCAGTTATACAAATTTCAGAAAGTTTCAATGCTGTTTTAGTTGCAACTACACTATTACAGCCATGTGCTATATTTGCAAAAGGTCCACCATGTACTATTACAGGGGTATTTTCAAGAGTTTGGATAATATTAGGCTTTATAGCGTCTTTTAAAAGTGCCGCCATACTTCCAACAGCTCCCAAATCAGAGGCCTTTACAGGCTTTCCGTCCAAATCATAAGCAACCACAATATCTGCTAGGCGTTTTTTTAAATCGTCCATATCAGTTGCTAAACAAAGTATTGCCATAATTTCAGTAGCAACTGTAATTACAAAATGTTCCTCTCTTACAACTCCGTCTGTCATCTGCCCAAGACCAACTACAACATTTCTAAGAACTCTATCATTCATATCAAGACAACGTTTAAGTGCAATTCTTCTTGTATCAATTCTAAGTAAATTTCCCTGTTGAATATGATTATCAAGTAAAGCGGCAAGTAAATTATTGGCAGAAGTTATTGCATGAAAATCTCCTGTAAAATGCAAATTCAAATCTTCCATAGGTACAACTTGGGAGTAACCTCCCCCTGCCGCTCCACCCTTAATACCAAAACAAGGTCCAAGAGAGGGTTCTCTAAGTGCAGCTATTGATTTTTTACCAATTTTATTAAAAGCTTGAGTAAGACCTATTGTTACAGTTGTCTTGCCCTCTCCTGCAGGTGTAGGATTAATTGCAGTAACTAAAACTAATTTACCGTCCGGCTTTTCTTTTAAACTCTTAAGATATTCATTTGAAAGTTTTGCCTTATACTTTCCATAGCTTTCTAAATCGTCCTCACTAATCCCAAACCCCTTGACCACCTCTTTTATAGGCAGTAAGTTTGCATTTTGTGCAATCTCAATATCTGAATACATATTTACCTCCTTGGTTTTAATTTCTATCTGCTAATTTTATACCTTTTTTTGGCTTTTTTCAATGTTTTAGATTAATTTAGTAAAGGTGTTTTGTAAATGTATTATGTGGGGGTAGCCTCGCCGACGGCGAGGCTACCCCCACTGTTAGGAAACTATTGTCAATTATTTTCTATTAATCCATTTACCATTTGTAAAATCAGGAATTGCAACCGGCATGCTGCCAAGGCTTATTGACTCCTCAGCAAGTGCTGTAATGCACATCCAACTTGCCATATCATAGACATCTATAGTTGCCTCTGTTTTATTTTTTACACATTTTACAAAATCAGAAAATACTAAATAGTCCATACCACCATGTCCTTTTTTTACACCTGACTCAATGTATTCTTTCCAAAGAGGATGCTCATATTCTTTCCTGTAATCTTCTATATTTCCCCAATGCTCCTGCCATGAAAAATGTTCAGTTGCATGTTCTTTGTCTAAAAATATAGAGCAATTCTCTTCATTATACATTCCCTTTGTTCCCTGTATTGTATAACCTCTCGAATAATACCTGGGCAAAGTAGTATCAAGTGTTAAAAGTATAGTTTCATTGTTACTACATTTAATTATAGTATTTACAATATCTCCTTGATTAAACTGAGTATTATTTAAAATATCGTCGTCTTTCTTATACTCTTTTATATATTCGCTTAGCCCCTTTGCTCCTGATGCCATAGAAACTAATGACATCATTCTATTTCCTCTATTTATATTAAGAAGTTTTGCGATAGGCCCCAGCTCATGAGTTGGATAGTTTTCAGTATTTCTATGTATATAATTATTAAGTCTATAATGTCTATTTTCTTTTCCGAAAGCAATTTCCTCTCTAAGGTCATGCTTATATCCACCCTCACAATGAACTATTGTTCCAAACATGCCCTTGCTTACCATATTTGCTATAAGCATCTCATTTTTGCCATAAACACAATTTTCAAGTAGCATTACAGGGGTTTTATAGGTTTCATAAGCCTCTACAAGTTTCCAACATTCCCTTATAGAATATGCTCCACCTACTTCACAACCTACATACTTACCTTTTTTCATAGACTCTATACAAATGTCTATATGATTATCCCAAGAAGTGCAGAGTATAACTGCCTCAACCTCGGGCATATCTAAAATTTCTCTGTAATTTACGGTTGTAACAGGTCTTTTAAAGCCTGCATTTTCAATTATATTAGCTACTTCTTCACATCTATCCTCATATACATCACAAACTGCAATAAATTCTACTTCCGGATGTTCAAGATATGTTGACTTAATCAGTTCCTTTCCTCTATTTCCAAGACCAATCATAGCCATTTTAATTCTCATATTTAACCTCTTTTCTTATTATTTATCCTTTAATTCCTTGTATCGCTATGCCTTCAATAAATTGCTTTTGGAATATTGCAAATGATATTAACAGTGGCAATACTGCCATAACAGCACCTGACATCATTATAGGATATTCTGTTACATATTGCCCTTGTAATAATGCAAGTCCTGCTGATAGAGTCATTTTTTCACTTGCTGTATTTACTATCATCGGCCACATCAAATCATTCCAAGCAAATCTTAAAGTAAGTATTCCAAGTGCTATAAGACCTGAACGCACAAGTGGCAACATTATCTTAACAAATATCATAAACCTACTGCAACCATCTATTCTGGCAGCATCTTCAAGTTCATTTGGTAAAGCCATAAAAAACTGTCTTAGTAAAAATGTTCCGAAAATACTAAACATATTAGGCAAGAATAATGCAGGTAAACTATTAAGTAACCCTAGACTCTGTACTATCTGATATTGTGGTAGTATGAAAAATGATGACGGAATCATAAGTACAGCTAACAAAACATTAAATATAACTTCCTTAAAAGGAAATTTAATTCTTGCAAATGCATAAGCAGCCATTGAACATATTACAAGTTGAGATACTACTATTATAACAGTATTTATAATAGTATTTATATATATTTTTGCAAATGGAATTTTTTTAAATACTGCAATATAATTAGAAAATAACCATTTTGACGGAAAAATTTGAATCGGTATTCTAATTGCCTCTGACTGAGTTTTTAGCGAAGTAAGAATCATCCAAGCAAGAGGAAATACTGTTATAAATACTCCTGATATCAGTACAATATATATTATAATATTCCCCAAATTAATCTTTTTCTTTTTCATATTTAATTCTCCATTATCTAGTTGGTAGTTAGCTAATCATAATTTACCCATTTTTTTTGTAATTTAATTTGGATTAATGTTATCATCATTATTATAAAGAATAAGAATACTGCTAAAGCAGATGCATAGCCTTTTTTAGAATATTCAAATGCATTTCTAAAGAAATAAACAACCATGCTTTGTGTAGCCTCTGCTGCCAAATCCCCCTTATCCACCATCATATAAATAGTGTCAAAAGTCTGAAAAGTCCCTATTAAAGTTGTGATTAAGACAAAAAATAATGTCGGAGTTACAAGAGGTAATGTTATATTGAAAAACTTTTTTATAGAACTTGCACCGTCAATAGCTGCCGATTCATAATAGCTCTTAGCTATGCCTTGTATGCCTGCAAGTAAAATTACTGTGTTGTAACCCACATTTACCCAAACACTAACTACACAAATAGCATAAATAGCTATTTTAGGATTACTTATAAAATGTATTGGAGCAATTCCGATAGACTTGAGTACAAAATTTATAATTCCATAATCACTGTTAAATATCCACTTCCAAATCATGGCAACTGCTGCTCCCATGGTAATAGCAGGGATAAAATATATAACCCTAAAAAATCCTTTTCCCTTTATATTACTATTTAAAAGTACAGCTAATACTAATGATATAGCTATTGTACTTGGAACTATTACCACTACATACTTAAAAGTATTACCTAAAGCCTCCCACATGACCTTATCTTGGAACATGGTTATATAATTGTTAATGCCACACCACTGCCTTTGATTAAATGTACCTACTTTATGAAAACTGTCAAAAAATACCTTAAAAACAGGATACAAAAAAAATACTGACAAACCAATAACCAAGGGCGAAATCATCAAATATGCTGTCAAATAATCTTTTCTCTTTGTTATACTCATATTTTCTCCTTAGACAAAGAGGGATGCTTAAAGCATCCCCCTCAAACTTTTAGGAAGTCAGCCTAAAAGACTATCTACTTAATTAATTTTCATTTTTTAATACTTCATTCATTTGCTTTGCCAGATTATCAGCTGCATCTTTTACACTGGTTTCTAAGCTAAATGCTTTTTTAAAGTTATCTGACTGATATTGAATCCATTCTGATGTATTTAAAGATGCAGGATACATATATGAATAATCCACTGCCTTTATAAATCCACCAAGGTCATATTCCTTGTGGCTATCCACCCAAAGTTGAGCTGTTCCATTATATGCCGGAATTGCAGCACCCTTTATTGCAGAAAATTCACTTGCTTTTTTACTTGCCAAGAACTCAACCCATTTCCAAGCAGCCTCCGGATTTTTAGTTTTACTAGATATACAATTTCCAAGTCCATGAATTACAGTTGCTTTCTTTCCATTTATAGACGGAAGTTCTACAACACCTATTTTATCTTTCAAATCTGATTCTAGTACCTGATTTAAAAACCATGAACCGTCCCAATGCATAGCAATATTTCCTGAAAGGAATTGAACATAATCTTCTGTTTCTTCAAGAGATGCCTCACTTGGACTTACTCCTGCCTCTTGCAAATCTACCCAACATTGAATACCTGCTTGTGTTTCAGGTTTATCATAGCCTGAAGTCTTTTTATCTTCTGAAATTACATAACCGGAATTTGCATATATTGTATTATATATACCTGTATGATCTCTATATTGTGCAGCTATTCCATAAGAACTTTTATCGCTTTTTGTAAGTTGCTTTGCTATTGCAACCATATCTTCCCAAGTCCAATCATTTGTAGGATAAGGAACTCCTGCTTGATCAAAAAGTTCTTTATTGTACCAGACACCAATAGTATCAAAATCTTTAGGGATTGCATATTGCTTATTATCTATATTATATAAGCTTACTAATGCCTTTGAATAATTTGCTAAATCTACATCTGAGTTTTTAAGCAAATCATCTATTGGTGCAATAACTCCACCTTTGGCATACTTTGTGATATTTGGACCATTCATCCAAAATACATCTGCTGCTGTTCCACTAGTAGCCGCTGTTTCAAGTTTCATCCAATAATCAGCAAAAGGTGTAACCTCTACAGTTATCTTTACATCAGGATATAATTTATTAAATTCTGCTATACAAGCATCAATGTAAGGCTGTTGTTTCTTATCCCAGATACCATAACTTATTTCCCCTGAAATCTTGCCCTCACTTTTCTTACTCTCGCCTGCCTTATTATTTGGGCTACAAGCTGTCATTATTGTTAAAGCTGATACCACACCAAAAAATATAGAACTCTTAATTTTCATAAACTACCTCCTATATTATAGACCTTTTTATATCAAATATAATAGTTATCTTCTATTTGATATATTTTTTATTTGGTCATATTTTATACTTATAGTATAGTTTTAGTTTATATTTTTATCAATTTCATATATTGATTATTTATTGTACTATATTTACCGGTATCCAATATAATGGATTTTATTTACTTTTTTTAGTACTTTATTTACTTGTATCTTTCAAGCTCTGTCAAAAAATATTCTAAACTCATACTTTTATTTAGATATTTTCCAATGTTACTGGTGAAATATCTGTAACTTCTATCCGTCCACCTACTTTTTACTATATTATCATTTTTTAAAACAAGCTTATATTTACTATATAAATTGACATCATTTGAAATAAGCGTTTCTATATCGATATTTGGATTTGAAGGTAAATATCCTAATTCATAAAAAATCTTTTTTTGTACCTTTTCACTTAACATATACTTTAAAAATCTTATACTTGCCTCCATCTGCTTTTCATCACCTGAATTACTTATTAAATATCCAATGCCTCCCTCTCTTCTAACCCCCAAAGCTTTATTATCATTTGGTAGAACTACATGTTTGGCATTTAAGTTTTTCGGAAATTTCTTATAATCAGAAATGTCGCCTATATACATTGCTGCATGACCTATTGAAAAATCACTTAAGCTGTCTTTATTAAATGATTTTGTATCTGAAAAGCCAACATATTGAGATATTTCTAAAATCTCTTTTAAAAATATCTCCAGCTTTTCATTATTCTCAATTTCTTCATTTCCCACTATATATGCAACCATATTTGCATTAAGTGAAATAGGTATTGTATTATAATGGCTATTTTTAGCCCATTCAGATATTTTTATACAGCAGTCTTTAAATTCTTCCCAATTTGAGGGTGGGTTATCTATTCCTACATTTTCAAAAATCATCTCATTATACCAAAGCACATAGGTCTTAAACCTATCACTTATTGTATACTTAGTTCCTCCATTTTCTTTCCAAGAATCAAGTACATCTTGTGGTATACTATTTTTTAAATCAATGTCATTTTCTATATAATCTCCTAAATCTACTATATAATTATTTTCTATCATAAAGGGATAGCTCGTATATCTTCCATAGTCCTCAGTATATATAATATTTGGAATCTTACCAATAGAAAGCATGTCATTAAGTTTATCTTCCACTTTATCAAAAGAAGGTACAGAAACTAAAGTCATACTAATATCAGGATTTTCAATCTCAAAATCTTCATAGATTCTTCTCATGGTTATATCACTATTTTCCATGCTGCCATAACCATGTAATAAAACAATATTTGTTCTTTTAGTATTCCCCTTTTTTGAACAACCAACCATACAAAATATCAATATCAAATAAATAAACTTTTTCATAATGTTATCTTTCCAACTGATATCAAAACTTGACCTTTTTCTCATACTCTTTTGGAGATATTCCCTCATACTTTTTAAAAATTCTTGAAAAATATGCAGTATCTTCAAAACCTAATAATTGTGCTACCTCGTAAATTTTCTTATTGTATTTTTTTATATAAATTTTCGCCTTTTTTATTTTCAGTCTATTGATATATTCAAATAAATTCTCTCCTGTTTGTGCCTTAAAAGTCCTGCTTAAATAGGCCTTATTTACATGAACCTCATTTGCAATATCTTCTAAAGTAAGCCTTTCACTATAATTTTCCTCTATAAATCTTTTAGTATTTTGTATAAGCTCAGTTTCATTTTTTACATCTATACTAGAATCAGTATCCTCTAACTTATTTGTCAAATCTTTTTTTATATCTTCTAGTGCCATAGGCAAATCTTCAAGTAAACTACTTTTTAATATATACTTTTTCACTTGATATTCTATTGCCTTTTTTGCATATTCAAAGTCAGAATAAGCAGTGAGTATTATAACCAATACATTTGAATATTTATCATGTATTATCTTAGCAGTTTCAAGCCCATTTAAAACAGGCATTTGAATATCAAGTATAACTACATCAGGACTTTTTTCATCTATCTCATTAAGTAACGCCCTGCCGTCCTTATATAGTCCTACAAGTTCATAACCTAAATTTTCCCATTCAATAAGTTTTTTAAGCCCCTCTCTTATAAAAGGTTCGTCATCAGCTACCATTACTTTCCACATACTTCATTCCCCCTATACAAGTTTTTGTTTAGTTAATGGTAATGTAATCTCTATTGTAGTTCCTATATTCACGCTACTAATTATATTTATCCCATAGTCATTTCCATATAAATTATTTATAAGTCTTTGAATATTCATAATTCCGACTCTAGGATGTGTAAATTCTCCTTTTTCCTTAATCTTATCAGTACAAAATCCTATTCCGTCATCTCTTACTATTATAAAAAGTGTATTACTATCTTTTCTTTTTATAATAAGCTCTATTTTACCTTTGTCTGCCTTTGGTTCAATGCCATGGATTACTGCATTTTCCACAAAAGGCTCAATACATAACTTTGGAATCATACAATCTTTTAAATCCTCATCTTCCCAAATTATCTCATAACTTATAGTATCTTTAAACCTTTCTCCTGATAAATACAGATAAAATTCAGCAATCTTTATTTCATCTTTTAATGCAATCTCAATCTCATCTTTCTTAAATAACTTTCCCTGCATAAGCCCTGATAAGGCATTTACTAGCTTATAAAGCTCATCTTCCTTATTTATTTTTAGCCTTATTGCAATCATAGAAAGTACATTAAAAAGAAAATGTGGATTAATTTGTGCTTGCAAATAATGTAGCTTTGCCTCCTTTACCAAAAGCTCATTTTCATAAACCTCTTTTATAAGATGATTTATTTTAGCTGCCATATCATTAAAAGAATCACTTACTTCTTGTAACTCCAATAATTGATAAGTTTCAAGCCTTGTGTTAAAATCCCCCTTACCTACTTGTTTTAGCTTATCTACTATATTTTCAAGTGGACTTGTAAGCCTATCGGCAAAGTAGGATATTGCGATAAAAACTCCTATAAAAGTTGATATTGCAATTATCCATGAAAGTAGAAATGCAGGTAATATATTAAAATACAAATTTACTTTTGGAACAAGAATATATGACCTAAGTCCAAAACTATGTATCTTTTCACCATAATAATATACCGTATTCTTAAGTTTTACTCTATCAGCTAAACCTTTTTTTATCCCCTTTATATCATTAATTGAAAATGCAGTATCTGTAAGTAATTCTCCCTCATTACCTGATAAAATCCAATAATATTTCTCATACTTATTTGACTTATAAAAAATGTTATTTATACTACTTAAATTAAATATCACACCACAATACCCAAGTGGTTCTAAATCTTCATTATATAATGTAAAATATAATTCAAGTGAATTTCCATACTTAATATAAAAAAATGAATTTGAGTTGTTCTTATAAGTTTCTATCCCACGCCTTATTCTTCTTTCCTTTGCCACTCTTGCTGCACTAGTTTCAGGATAAAAATGCGTACTAACACTATTCATATTTTTTGAAAATAAATATATGTCCCCTATTACAGGATATGTTTCCTCTACCATATTTCCATCTGAAAATAAATTTATCCCTCTTTCAAGAATTTTTTCTATCTCTTTTTTATCTCCTGCGTTCGTGTCTAGGAAATCCTTTATTTTACTATTACTCCTTATATAGGTTATTCCGTCCTCTAAAAATTGAATATGCGTAGAAAGCTGTAAATGTAAACTGCTTATGTAAAAACTCAAATCTCTTTCTTCTCTCTCCAAAGATTGGCTAAAAGTTATCACTGAAAGAACTATACCCACTAAGAGCATAGTAACAATACTTGTAATAATCATTACCTTTAATAAAGCACTTCTTACAGTAGTTTTTTTAATCATAAGAATCTCTTGTCCTCAAATATTTTATAAATCTGCTGTTGCAAAAAATTCCAATCAACATTTTATTTAGGATATATAAAAAAATTTCCGAATGCATCTTTATTATTTCTAATTCATACTGTTTATGTGGTTATCCTTTGAGGGTAGAACTTAAAGAAACACTCCCTATTTCAATCTTTTTAGCGGTTAGTACTGTTAATAAAGTGAGTTACAAACTTTACAGACGAGGACTGTTCGAGTGCAGCTCGCCACGGAGTAGGCGAGCACACGAGTTCCGCAGTCTGTACTAAGTTTGTCGAAACTTTATTAACAGTACTGCGAGTATGATTGAAATAGGGAGTGTTTCTGTTAATTGATCTAATCTCCCATCTTATTGCCCTAAAGGGCAATAAGCATCCCTTGCTCAAAGAGCTCGGTCAATCATTATTTTCGACTTTCAGCATTTCGTCTTTATCAAAATCATTACACACAGCTATAGCTTTTTTATAATCCTCTTGGGCTATAAATTCTCAATATAACGAACCTATACCTGTTCCTGTTATGATTTTCTTTTAATTATAAATGCATTATCCGCTTTTTCAAAATTTATTTTAGGATAATAATTCATAGCAGAATTTGCTGAAAGTAGTACTAACGATACTTTTTCTCCTATATGCTCTCTCACTTTTTCTACGAGTTTTTTTCCAATACCTTGTTTTTGATAATCTTTTTTTACTGCCAAATCCGAAAGATAACAGCAGTAACTAAAGTCTGTAATACATCTTGCAAGTCCTATAAGTTCTCCGTTATCATAGGCAAAGTAGATAAGATTTGCATTTTCAAACATGGATTTTATCCGTTCTTTTTCTTTTGTAGGTCTTACTATACCTGAGCTTTCAAATACTTCAATTATTTTTTCTACATCAAAACTTCTTGCAATCTCATAAGTTATCATATTTTTCCTTTCTTTATAGTTCTGTTCAAATTTTATTTTTTGCTTATATTCCAACAACTCTAAAGCATCTGCTTTTAATAATTCTTTGGCAAGAGTATGTATTAATGATATTTTCCTTTGCTCAAATTCCAATTCACCTATCTCTACAAACTGGGATTTGTCATACAGTTTATAACCTATTGTTAGTGGTTAACAAATATTTTTCTAACCAATCATATTTATTTTTAATAGACTTCTGTATTTCTTCTGTTTTTCTTGTTTTGTTTCTTTCTATATCACATAATCGAAGTGCAGCTTCTATAACATTCATATATTCCATTTGATTCATACCTGATTTCCCGCTATTTAAATAATTTAAATATACGAAATCATCCATATCTCGATACAAAATTTCACCATTAACCATTTTTTGTTCAGTACTCATACGATATTTGGTCTCATTAAATTCAAATAATTTTTCTGCGTATTCAGGATCTATAATAATTCTAGGAAATATCGCTAACTTTGATTCTAGAAAATATGCACGATTCATTGCTGGACCAAACCAAATATTCTTTTCATTATCATAAAATAAATCACCATACGTAATTGCACCACGAGCAATAAATCCATTCTTTAAAAATTCATACAATACTTTTTCGGTGTTATAGCATGCTATTCCCATTAATTCATACATATCTTTTCGACTATCTTCAATATCATCTTTATAGTCATAGATAATGTATGCACAGTCCGAAAAAACATGTATCTCCCTTTTGTAAACAGTCCATGGATGATTATTATCCAGCTCTTTTTCACGCTCCACCATCCGGCTAAAAACGCTGATAACATTATACCATTCATCAAAATTTATTCTGGTCTGTGAACCTAGGATATCTATGAATATGACTACTACTTTTCTAAATTTTTTCTCCATATACCCACCTCCCGTATGATATATTATATTTTATAAATTCCCTCTAAAACTTCTAATTTGTTAAATACTTGTATCAAATACAAGCCACCTATTAACCCCACCCACTTTATACTTCTTTATCCGTATATATCATACTATATTAAGTCCAAAAATACACTACATATTCTTTACATTTTTACTCCTCATCTTCATCCTCATAAGCATCTATTGCCATATCATC
>CALALP010000075.1 GCA_937925515.1 uncultured Lachnoanaerobaculum sp.
GATTTGTCCCCCTACGGGGGACAAATCCCATATAATAATGAATAAATAAACTAGTTGTTTTAAAATATAGGACAGCAAAATAGTATTATTTGTAAAAATTAGTTTTGCACAACCCCTGTCGCTTAAATTAATATTTACAACATTTCCAATAATATACAGAAAGGAATGTAATAGATGAATAAAAAGAATTGGTCTTTGAAAAGAAAACAAAGTCTTTCTGGTTGGCTGTTTTTAACTCCTGCAGTATTATTAATTGCAGTTATGAGCTTTTACCCTATGTTTGAGGCATTTTTACTTTCTTTTAAAAAAGGAAAAGGTGCTATGCTGGTTTGGGGTGGGCTTGATAACTACAAAAGAATCTTTACAGATAAAGTATTTATGAGGTCTTTGTTTAACTGCTTATTTTATCTAATTATAGAAGTACCTATTATGTTAGTACTTGCATTAATCTTAGCCTCTATGTTAAATCAGAAAAAAATAAAATTTAGAGGACTTTTTAGAACAGCAATCTTTTTGCCTTGTGCGGCATCATTGGTTTCTTATGCAACTATATTTAGATCACTTTTTGCAGTTGACGGATTAATAAATGTATTTTTAGTTAAAATAGGATTTTTGCATACAGGTTATGAGTTTTTAAGTCATGCTTGGAGTGCCAGAATAGTTATAATCTTAGCCCTTATATGGAGGTGGACAGGATATAACATGGTATTTTACCTTGCAGGACTACAAAATATAGATGAATCAATTTATGAGGCAGCTAAAATAGACGGTGCAGGAGCTTTTAGTTCATTTTGGAAAATTACAGTTCCTCTTTTAAAACCTACTATTCTACTAACAACAATTATGTCTACAAGTGGAACATTGCAATTATTTGATGAATCAATAAACTTAACAAATGGTGGTCCGGCAAATGCTACAATTACTATGTCGCATTATATTTATAATACATCTTTTAAATATGTTCCAAACTTTGGATATTCAGCTGCTATGTCATATTTTATACTTGCAATTATAATTGTTCTTGCGATGATTCAGATGAAAGTAGGTGATAAGCGTGATTAAGATAAAACGTTTTTTTATATATCTGACTTTAATATTGGTTTCTTTTATTTCTATATTTCCTCTATATTGGATGGTTTCATCAGCAACTAATAAAAATTCAGATATTGTACAGGGACGTATCTTGCCCGGAATTGAATTTATAAATAATTTAAAAAATCTAGCCTCATCTTATCATTTAAGTTTTGCACTGTTAAACTCTTTAAAATATGCCTTAGTTTTGACTATTGTATCGCTTTTTATATGTTCTTTAGCAGGCTATGGTTTTGAGGTTTATCATGACAAGATTAAAGATACTATTATGAATATTTTATTACTTTCAATGATGGTTCCTTTTATATCTATTATGGTTCCTTTGTTTAGGTTCTTTTCAAAAATGCACCTACTTAACACAACTCTTGGATTTATACTTCCTACTCTGTCTACGCCACTTTTAATTATGCTATTTCGTCAGAGTGCAAGAGCATTTCCAAAGGAGATAATAGAGGCTGCGAGAATAGACGGCTTAAGTGAATTACAGATTTTCTTTAAGATGTTTGTACCTACAATGAAATCTACCTATGCAGCAGCTATGACAATTACTTTTATGGCTGCTTGGAATTCCTATTTATGGCCTAAAGTTATTATGACTACTGAAAATAGTATTACAATGCCAATGCTTGTGGCAAACCTTACAGATGTTTATGTAGTTGACTATGGAATGTTAATGACAGCCGTTCTTATATGTACATTACCTACTGCAATTATTTTCTTTATGCTACAAAAGAATTTTGCACAGGGAATTACAGGTGCTATAAAATAGAAAGAGAGAATATTAGAAATATCAAATTCATTTGTGTTTGGTCTATTACACTAATAATATTATTATAAATATTTTCCCATTTTATAGTCTTAACATGTATTTTGGGGTTTACCTCGCCGTCGGCGAGGTAAACCCCAAAATTAAATAGTGATACATATAACTTTATATTTATAAATTTGTTTTGCAACAGCTCTACATTTTAACCTCTTATAAACTTAATAACTCCACCTAACTCATTAGCTTTTTTAGTGAATTCATTTTCCTTTAAACTATCTGTTAAAAAGGCATATTCCGATACTTCAGGAATTTTTATAATCTCAACTTCTCCAAATATCTCTCTTACCTTATTTTCATCAGTTTCTTTAACTCTAACTAAATACTTATGTACTGACTCATTAAAATCTTCTACCTTAAGCTTATCTTCATTCCAACCCATAGGAATATTTATTTTTTTATGTCTTGCACAAGAAATGATATCTGCTACAACAGCACTTGCAGTAGGAAGTTTACCTGCTCCACTACCATAAAGCATACTCTTTCCAAGCATATTTCCCTCAACCATTATACCGTTAAAAACTCCCCTTACCATAAATAAAGGATCATCTTTTGATACAAGTACAGGACATACATAAGAATATAATTTATCAGAAATAAAGCTAGAACAGCCTAAAAGCTTTATTGAACTATTAAGTTTTTTAGCATAAGCAAAGTCAAGTTTATCAATCTTAGTTATACCCTCAGTATAAATTTCCTCATAATTAACTTCTTTTCCGGTTGCAAGTGAAGATAAAATTGCAATCTTTCTGCAAGTATCATAGCCCTCTACATCTGCCTCCGGATTTTTTTCAGCATAGCCTAAATCTTGTGCCTCTTTGAGTGCCTCCTCAAAGCTTTCATTTTCATCGTCCATTTTACTTAGAATAAAGTTTGTTGTTCCATTTAAAATACCTTTTATTTCCTTTATTCTTTCTCCTGCAAATGCCTTAGCCATAGTCCTTATAACAGGTATTCCACCACCTACACTTGCCTCAAACATAAAATTAACATTATTTTTTGCTGCGATTTTCAAAAGTTCAGTACCATAAGCCGCAACAAGTGCCTTATTTGAAGTTACAACATGTTTTCCTGCCAGTAAACACCTTTTTACAAAATCATAAGCCGGAGAAAGACCTCCCATTGTTTCTACAACTATATTAATCTCAGGATCATTTTCTATAAGTAAAAAATCCTTTACTTGCTTATCTTTACAGTCTTCATCTTCAATATCTTTATGGTCTAGTATAAGCTTAACTTGTATATCGTCCCAAACTTCCTCTTTAAGAACTTTATTATTTTCTTTTATTACTTGAAATACCCCTGAACCAATAGTTCCATAACCCATAATTGCTACGTTTATCATTTTCCTACTCCCTCGCCAATATTTTCACATCATATATACCATCTACTGTTTTAATATCATCTACCATTTCAGATATTTTTCCGGTATCTTTTAATACTTCAATGGAGAGAGATACATTTGCCAATCCACCCACCGGTATTGACTGATGGATTGTCAGAATATTTGCCTTAAATTTTGCTACAATACTAAGTATATCTGATAAAAGCCCTGCTCTATCTAAAACTTCCATTGCAAGCGTAATAATCCTCCCTTTAGTATTATCATCAAAAGGAAATATATCATCTTTATATTTATAAAATGAACTTCTGCTAATGTCTACCTTATCCGTTGCCTCTTTAACAGTCATATATTTATCTGCATTAAGTAGTCTTTTTGCCTCTACGACTTTTAATAAGACTTCAGGTACAGCTTTTTCCTTAAGCACATAATATCTGCTTTCTTCATTCAAAATGTACGCCCTCCAAAAACATTTGTATTTCTTTGAGATATTAACATAAATATTTCAATTAATAAAATAAAAGAAAAATATATTGGATTAGAAGAAGCAACAAAAAAAGTTGATTTTTTTGCAATTACAGTGGGAATAATAATGCATGATATAAGCAAATCAAGTATTAAAAGAAATGAAGAAAATCTTTCACATTCTCAAATGATGATAAAAAATCCTGAATATATAATGTCAGAAGTTTATGATGTATTAAATTTGATTGAAAAACAAGTAGGTTATAAAATAATAAAAGAAGTTAGAGAGAACATAGTACATATAGTTCAATCACATCATGGTAAATGGGGGAAAATACAACCTGAAACAGAAGAAGCTAATATAGTTTATTTAGCTGATATGGAGTCTGCGAAATATCATAGGATAAATCCTATTCAAGCAAATGATATTTTAAAATACTCTGTAAAAGGACTAGGACTTACTGAAATTGAAAAAAAATTAAACTGCTCAGCAACAGTAATTAAAGATAGGATAAGGAGAGCTAAAAAAGAACTTAATTTAAAAACTTTTGCTGAACTTTTAGAGGTATATAAAGAAAAAGGAAGAGTACCAATAGGAGATAAATTTTTTGTTTTGAGATCAGAAGAAACAAAAAAATTGAAAAAATTTGTAGATAAACAAGGTTTTTATAATTTATTTATGAAAAATCCACTTATGGAGTATATGA
>CALALP010000076.1 GCA_937925515.1 uncultured Lachnoanaerobaculum sp.
ATATTCAGTTTTGCTAAGTCCTTTTAACTGCTGTTTTACTGTTAGATACATTCTTCTTTCACCCCCTTTCCCGCATTTATTATACTATATTTTTTATTATTTAAGAACTTAATATTGCATTCATCTCACCACTTGTAGAAGTGGGAGTATTCTGCAAGAATTTGATAAAGTTTAACTCTTTTTTTAAGATATTACAATTAATACTAATTCATTTATTGACATTTGATACCTTTAATGTAATAATAATTTAGTTAGTATATGCTAACTAAATAACTAACTATTCAAACTTACATGAGTTTAACTCAAGCAAAGGAGATTATTATGAAAAAAACAGCTTACATAATTGCACCGGCACTTCTTGCAGCCGGACTTGCACTTACAGCTTGCTCTGTTTCCGGCAAAAAAGAGGAAACAACTTCAAGTGCGGCAGAAACTACTGCTGCAAAAAGTAGTGAAGAAACTACCACTGCTGCTGAAACTACTAGTTCAAGTAAAAGCATAGGAAATGAGAACTATGTATATGCAAAAATCAATGTTCCTTATGCAGACTATTATTTTGGCGAAATAAATAGTATTGAACCTGAAGAAAAGCCTGAGAGTCTAAAGCCACAGCTTGACAAGGAAGACGCAGCTGCACCACTTAGAGAAAAAGGTCAGTATGATGCAGTATCTTCTGTAACTCCTAAAAAATTCTCTATGTATAAAACAGCTTATGGAGAAGTTGTTGGAGAGGGTTCAGAAATTCAAGGTGTTGCAAATGTAAATGTTGCTATTTCAAAGCCTTTATATGAGGAGGCAAAAAAAGCAATAGAGTCATCAACAACTTCAAAAAATCCTTTACTCACTCTTGTTGGAAGTATCAGCGAAGTTTCAGATAAAGTACCAAGTGAATATAAGGTTATTAATTCAGACGGAACTTTAAGTAAGACAATCGGAACTACAAGTCCTGCTAAAGATGTTAAGGTTGAATTAAGCACAACCTCAAAGTATGGAAATTATGAATTTGAATTAAGTGATTTTGATGTTGAAGTTGATAGTATTCAAGGAGTTTTACTTGAAACAGATGACGGCAAGAAATATGGTCTTGAACACCTTGAAAATATTTGGGTAAATCCAAAGGAATTTGCTCTTGCAATAGCAGACTTTAAAGAATCTCATGGAAACTCTCCTGATTTTGCAAGATATGAAGACCTTCCAGGTAAAACAATTAAGAAAATCACATATTTACTTGCAGATATGGACGACTTAGAAATTGACACTTCTTTATACTGCAAGGCACTTTCTCCTGCTGAATATGCAATTACAGGCGATGAAACAGTAAACTATAACAAAGAGGGTACTAAGGTTCAAGCTAACATTTCCACAGGCGAAGATAAATATGCTCTTGCTTATGTACTTTACAGAAATGAAAAATCAAAACTTGATATAAAGGCTGATGAAAATGGTCTCATAAGCTTACCTGCTGAGGCAACTCCGGGAGTATATCAATTTGTATTCTCAAATGATAAACTTACAGATATTTCATTTAAGACTACTATAAACTCAGGTCTTACTGCAGAGGACTTTACATTTGAAAATAATACATTGACCTTAAAGGAAAATGCAGCAGGTCTTACAATTAAGAATTACTTATCATCAACTACATCTGCTAAGGTAAATGATACTGAACTTAAGGGTGGTAGAGGAAGAAAGTTCGGTTCAACTGCCTTTAATGAGGACGGAAGTATTAAACTTGATGCAACAGTAAAAGTAGATGAAAAAGATGTACCTCTATTTGAGGCAGAATCATCTAAGGTAAGTATCAAGGCTGACGGTTATCCTGATGTAGAATTTGAGGTTAAGAAGTAAGTGAAATTATTATTAACAATACCGTTTATAATGTTGTTTTTTGGTTTATCAGGTCGATTTATAAAAAAATACAGCACAATTTATTATATATCAATTTCGATACTATCTTTGTTATGTATTTTTCTATATTCGCAAAAAACGCCCTTTATAGTTTCAATTATAGTAAATACTTTTGTAGTGAGTGGTAATCTGGCAGGTGCATTATTTATAGTTGTTATGTATGCAACCATTTTACAAAATCCTCTAAAGCAAATAGCTATAAGAATGAGGGCTGAAATGGCAATAACTGCCTCTATATTTACCCTTGCCCATAATATAACTTATGGGCAAAGGTACTTTGTAAACTTTTTTACAAAGTTCAATAAATTAGGTATAACTACAATACTTGCAACTATCATTTCAATGATTATGATTTTACTTTTAATACCTCTTACCGTAACTTCTTTTCAATCAGTAAGAAGTAAAATGAATCCTAAATCTTGGAAGAAACTACAAAGCCTATCTTATGTATTTTATGGCTTACTATATGCTCATATTTCTCTAATGTTTTTTAGGGCATTAAGCAAGGGTAGACTTATTTATGCAATTGATTTATGTATTTATACCATAATTTGGGGAATTTATCTTGCATTTAAATATGCACAAAAAAAGACTGCAAAGCTTAGTAATATAAAGGATAAGGACGAAAAAGCAAGTGCTTTATCTAATATTAATAAAGTTAAAACAGGCTTAATAGTACTTACTGCATTTTTATGTGTCGGTATTTCAAGTTTTGGAGTTTATGCCTCAAATCTAGCCAACTCTAGTTCTAACAGTACAAGCAAGGAAATTTCTAGTTCTGAAAATGCTAGTTCCGTATCAGCCGAAACCACTTTATCTGAATCTTCAGATAATTCAGATAAGTCAAAAGAAAATTCAAGTGGTCTTAAAGACGGTGAGTATGAGGGAAAAGGTAATGGTAGAAATGGTAAGATAGAGGTTAAATTAACTGTAGCAAATGGAGAAATAAAAGCTATTGAAGTTACAAAGCAAAGTGAAGATGATGAGTATTATGACGGCTTGGAAGAACGTATGATTCCTCAGATTATAACCAAACAAAGCACTGAAATTGATGTTGTAAGTGGTGCAACTGAAAGCTTTGACGGAATAATCGCAGCAGTAAATGATGCTCTTTCAAAGGCAAAGTAAGAAATTTATTTTAAATTTTATGATGTGGGTTTTGCCCTCGCCGACGGCGAGGACAAAACCCATTAATAATCTACATTCCTTGATTTTTATTATTTTCATCTACTTGTTCTGTGTATACAAAATTTCCTGTATTATTTGTCGGGTTTTCAACCTTAACACCACTTGCATTTTGAATCTCTGCTATTTTTGCTCTGTCAGCCTCAATACTTGCAAGTCTTTCCTCAATTCTCATAAACAATTCTGATAATTCAGGAACTTCTCTTAGTAGATTATTTGAAAAAACATAATTTCCAATCTCAGACTTAATTTCCTTTATTTTATTTTCAGAATTTGAAATGCTTAAATTAAGCTTTGTTATCTCAGCAAGTTCTTTGCTCTTATCAACAGCACTTTGTGCCATACTTCCAAGTTTATCAAAAAATCCCATATTAACCTCCTAATAAGTAGTTTTTAATCTTATGACTTTGTAGATAAATGTTTATTATAAGCTAAATAAGCTAGACCACCATAAACTAATACCATAAAAATTGATCCCCAAGGTACAAAATGGTAACGTGAAAGTACGACACTCTTTACTATACCAACAACAAAGTTTACCCCATAAGCTACTAAACCATAGGAAAGCATTTCCCAACTTTTTCTTGAAAATACCATAACTGCACCAATAACAAAACTTAAATAAAATAGATTTGTTACAATACCACCAAAACTAATCCAAAGGTTTAAAACTTTACCTATTGCTCCAATAAACATCAGGTAGATGTCCAAAGGAACAAGAATCCTAAGGTACTTATTTTCTGAAAAATACTGAAATAATGGATCACATACTTTCTCTATTCCCATACTATACCTCCTTGAACTTAAATTTAACTAAAATACTTACTAAGTATAACATATATTAACAAAAATATATAGCATATATCCAATTTAATTGTGTATTTATTATATAAGGTACTAATTCAAATTATTTATAATACTAAAAAACACAAAAAAAAGGATTACTGTACCTAAAAATTTATTATACTATATAATTACATGGTTAATGGGGATTTCCTCGCCGACGGCGAGGAAATCC
>CALALP010000077.1 GCA_937925515.1 uncultured Lachnoanaerobaculum sp.
CGTAGGGGGACAAATCCCATATAATAATGAATAAATACAAATTAGTTGTTTTTAAGTAGAGAATAACTAACATAGTACTATTCGTAAAATTAGTTTTACACCCCCTCTTATTTACATGAATATAACAGTTTAGTTCTCATTATCTATTTTGCTTATATCAACTGTACTTACAATTTGTGTTTTAGAGAGTCTTTCATAAAATAATTGCTTATGCAAAACTATCATAAGCATTGCATAAAAGATATATATAGCATAAGTGCCGTATATAACTAAATGTAGAATGATTGAGGCAGACTCAGTAAGGTCGCCACTTTCTGCAAGTGAAATTAAAAAATCATTAAGTTGAATTGGAAACCATAAGATAATAAATTCAAGGCTTAAAAATCTTATTATATATTGATACCAAAAAGTTTTTTGACCTGCAACAGATGATATTCTTGTGCTTGTAATCATCATTCCAAATGTAGAACCTTTAAAAAATATTGGAAAAATACCAAAGTATACAAATAGTAGTACATAGCCCCACCAAAACTTCGGATTAAAGTCATAAGCTCTAGCTAAAAATGCTGTGGCAAAAGACATTATCACAAAGAAAAAAGTATCAAAGCCAAATGAGAATAAACGGCGTAAAAATGATACCTGTACTCCACGTCTAAAACTTAATTTATCCATTTCCTCACGACTTGGTAAAACCTTAAGGAAGAAACCGACAAAGAAAAAGCCGAGCATACTTCCAAAAGTATTTTGTATCAAATCATCTACATCAAATATACGATAACTTCCCTTAAAGATAAAGTAAAGTCCTGTAAGTTGTGTAAGTTCAAAAAATAAAGATAAGAGGAAAGAAAGCACAAAGCTCTTTGTAGCACTATATCTAAAATAATACCTTAAATAAGCACCAAATGGAAATGTCATAAACATATTAAAGACAGCCACTAAAAATGCCTTATTATTGATTAATCTAAGCCAAGTTTTTGGTTCTCTAAGCACAATATCGGATTTTTTTATAATGTCTTCTACAAATGTAAAAGGCACTAATTGCATCTTATGCCCATGAAGTGTTGCAGCTTTTTCAGGGCTAGGAATAGGCAGTATTACTAAACAATATATACATATTAAGTATAATAAAAAAGAATATATAATAATGATTCTTAAGCTGAAAATAGAGCCATATTTATGATAATTATAGGCAATATAAGGTATTGTAAATAAAATCATTACAATAGGGAAAATGTCAACAGCTTGTTTTATTGATTCTACATATAAGTTCATATTAAGCCTCCTTTTAACAAACAGTATTATAGCAGACTTTATACAAGAGTATTATAGTTTTTGAAAAATTTTTAGTTTTTCTTTTGAATCTCACTAAAAAATAAATTTTAATGAATAACTTTAATTATTATTTTCTAAAAGTTCTTTCTTATCAGCTTGCCTCTTAGTTATATATAAAATTATTACTATAATAATAGCAGGTATACAGCATATATATCCTAAATTATCTGTTATTGTATAGAAAATATCTGTATCCATAATTGGAAAAGGTGAAGATAAAAAGTTATTTAATATATGTGCAAATATTGGATATAAAATATTTCCGGTATAATAATATATAATACCTACCATAATTCCCATAATCGTAGTATATACAGCTTGCACAGGTTCTCCATGCCATATTCCAAAGGCAAGGGCTGATATAAGAATTGGGATTATAGGTTTGTTTATAAAACTAAAAGCATTATAAATAAGCCCTCTAAACATAAGTTCCTCAGCAATAGGACCAAAGAATACCACTGAAAGAAATACATATAAATATGAGTAATTGTTTATATCAGACCACGAATTATTAAAATTTGAATAACTGTTTCCAAAAAATGAGTCCTTAAGAGTTGAGGCAAATTTAAGCCATAAACTTGCAATAGTTCCAAATCCTAAAACCACTACAATACATAAAATAAGGCAGAAAATGACATTATTTCTATTATTTTCACATAAACTAATAAGCGAATAAAAGATTGAATTATATTTTTTTCCGTCCTCATCAGGAGTGCTATATTTATAATCTGATTGTTTTTTATTTGTAGTTATATTTTCTGTACTAGCTTTATAATACAAAGACCTTTTAAAAAAATTATTTTTTATACGCATAAATATGATAAAACTTATTGAATAAATAACAGTAAGAATTATTGAGGCTATAGCATCATAAAAATAATCATTATCTAAATTTTTAGAAGTAGGATTTAAAATAGGATAGTACATGACTACTAAATCTCCTACAAAAAAGTAAAGCCAGATAGCATAATAGCTTATAAATGAGGCACTTATATATAAATTTAATGGGAAAGTTTTTCTATTTTGCATATTAATCTCCTATGTGTTATAATATTTTAAAATAATGTGTTTAAGTATTTGGAGGATTCTATGGAACTAATGGTAATATTTGTCGGTTTGGTATGCTTGTCCGGCTTTATAGCAATTATGGGTGCAGTTGCAGGTACTGTTTCTTATATCGGTGGAATAGTTGATGATGAAGAATCAGAAGATGATTTCTAATTCTAAGGGGTTGTTACAACTTACTTTGTAACAGCCCTTACAAACTATTTTCCTTAAATTTTTTCATTAGCTCATGCCCTAAACTTATAGTAAATTCCGGCTTAGGAACTTCTTTTCTTGTAAACCAACCTGCAAATTCAAGCTCATCTTTTTGAATATTAAGTTCTGAACTTCCGTCTAATTCTGCAACAAAACCAAGCATTAGTGCATCTGAATACGACCAAGGCTGTATTTTATAAGGTTTTAAATTTTTAATATTTATTCCTACCTCCTCTTTAACCTCTCTTATTACAGTTTCTTCAGGAGTTTCTCCTATCTCCATATAACCTGCAACAAGTGCATAATAAGGATAACCTAGTTTATATTTTGTAAGTAAAATTTTATCTTTTTCTCTATCTATAATTGCAACTATAACTGCCGGAGAAATCTTTGGATATTCTGTAGCCTTGCACTTTGGACATACTAAAGCTCTCTCTGATTTTGACATTTCATTTTCATTTCCACAATGCCCACAAAATTTTCTTGAATTAATCCACCTATAAATCTGACTTGCTGTAATTACTGCAAAAGCATGATAATTTGGCGAGAAAGAACGAAATAAAATAAGTTCCTGATATGAGAAAACATTAGACTCATCTTTAAAATCAGGAAGTTCACGAATTAAATAGTATTCCATATTGTCTATTGAAAATAAATAGATTGCATTTTCATAAATATTAGGAACTAAATTTTCAAAACCTGAAAATGTCGGAATATCAAAGGGAGAGGCATTTTTCAAAAGTACCTTATTAGATTTAAAATAAATTAAGTACGAATAAGGTTTAGGACTCTTACCCTGTATTAAAGTAGGGTTATATACTCTAGGAGCAATTTCTTGTATCATATTTTATCCTCTTACTCAAGATTTATATTAAGAAAAATTATTTTTATCTTGAGTTTTATTTTATATTTAGTATAATTTAAGTAGGTATACTAGAGCTATTCTAAATCATAATTAGATTATATGCAAGTTCAAGTGTAAAATTATAAATGTTTCATCATTTAATGCCTATAAATTACCTTGGCAAAGCAAAAACCCTAAGTTGGTTATTTACTGATTACATTGGAATAGTTTAGATACTTACCAGCTTTATGTCTACGATTCATCGGTTAAACTGCGTTTAGAAATGGATTTTAATTTCTTTAAAAAAACACGGATAAGATAGGTGAAAAGGAGATATATATGTATAAGTTTTTAAAAAAAGTTTCTGGCATGGCTTTATTGACAAGCTTTACTGTGGGCATATCTTTAACTGCAAAGGCTGCTCCAAGTATAGGAGAGATTAAGACCTACTATCAAAGTAATTCTTTTGATGTAGATGCTTTAGATACTTATTCCATACAGCCGGATTCAAGTAGTGAAACAGGAGGTGAGTTATCAGAAAATACAAGAAATAATGCACTTAGAGCATTAAATTTTGCAAGATATATTGCAGGTGTTGACTCAGTTAGTTATAGTACTTCTGATGAACCTAAGACTCAAGCAGGAACGCTTTTGCTTAGCAAAATTGGAAGACTTGATCATTATCCTGCAAAACCGAATGATGTTTCACAAAGTTTCTATGACCTTGCATATTCAGGAACTTCAACTTCAAACCTAGGAGGAGGCTATGCTACCATAGCTAAAGCCATATATAATGGTTGGTTAGATGACGGAGATTCAGGAAATATTGCAAATGCAGGTCATAGGAGGTGGTGCTTAGATCCAAGACTTGCAACTGTTGCTTTTGGTCATGTAGGAAATTATACTGCAATGTATTCTTTTGGCATTAATTCAGGTAAACAGGTAAGCAATCCGTATGTTGCATGGCCTGCTGAGAATATGCCGGTAGAATTTTTTAGAGGTCCTTGGTCAGTTTCACTTACAAGCTCACAATATAAAGTAAGTAATCCAAGTAATATTACAGTAACTATGACAAATACATCAAATAATCAAGTTTACACTATTAATTCAAACGATAAAAATGTTTCAGGAAAATATTTAAATGTTTCTACCTCAGGTTTTGGATATGGCAATGCAGTCATATTTAAACCGGGAGTTAATTTTGCAAATGGAGATGTAGTTAATGTTAAAATTGACGGATTAACTGATCAGGCAGGCAATGCAAAGCCTTTGGAATATAATGTTACTTTCTTTTCTATGAATGATACTCAGACACCACAAACACCTAGTACAAATAATGCAAATCAAAATATAAGGGCTACTAATAATTCTAATAGTCCTACTTTTAGTAACCTTGCAACAAATTCATCAAGTACAATAGCTACATCTTCAAATAGTGGTAATAGTGGCTCAGGTTCAGGTTCTCCAAGAATTACTAGCCGTGGAAATCAACCAAGAACTTCAGGCTCAAGTTCTGACTTTAGAAGTTCAACACCTAAACCAAGTGATGATTGGGTGCAAAAAGAAGATAAGTGGATTTTCCAAAATTCCATAACAAAGGAAAAGGTAAAACAATCTTGGAAGAAAATAAAAGACAAGTGGTACTACTTTGATAGAGACGGCTATATGGTAACAGGGTGGCAACAGATTGATGGCAAGTGGTACTATATGGACGAGGAAAAAGATTTTAGAGAAGGTGGTATGAGAACCGGTTGGGTTAAGTGGAAAGATAAGTGGTTCTACTTAAGCAAAGAAGAAGGAAGTAATGAGGGAGAGCTTAAAACAGGTTGGTTTGAGGTTGACAACAAAAGATATTATCTTACAGAAACAAAAGACAGTTCTGAGGGTAGTATGAAAACAGGTTGGTTTGAACAAGATAATAAAAGATATTATCTAAGTGAAGATAAGAATTCTGAAGAGGGTAGTATGAGAACAGGTTGGCTTGACTTAGGTAATAAGATATATTATTTAAGTACAAGTCAAGATGACAGCAGAGGTGCAGTTGTAACAGGTTGGTTAGAAATCGACGGAAACTGGTACTTCTTTAGTAGAGCAAAAGGCATTGAGGGAACAATGCTTTCAAATATGTATGTAGACGGATATCGTCTAGGCTCTGACGGAGCTAGAGTTTCAGGCAAAAAATCAAGTTCTTCAAAGAATAAAACAACCAAAACAAACCAAAAAAGCAAAACCAATAAGCAAAGAAAAAGAGGTAGAAGATAGTATAGAGGTTGTTGCATTAAGAGTAGTTACTCTTGGTGCAACGACTTTTTTTAATGCTAAAAATACATTAGTAAATATTCATAAGGGTAGTTTCTTACTATCGGCATTTTAGATAAAAATTAGATAAGATTTATATGAAATAATACATGTTTACAAATCACATTACACTAATTATAATAACTTTATAGTAAGTTCATATCAAGTTGATATGAAGTTTATAGCATATTTAAGGAGGATGTATATGTTTGAAAATGTTAAGCTTGGTATAGCACCTATTGCTTGGACTAATGATGATATGCCTGATTTAGGCAGTGAAAATACATTTGAACAGTGTATTAGTGAAATGGCTTTAGCAGGATTTACAGGTTGTGAGGTAGGAAATAAATATCCAAGAGATGAAGAATTACTTAAAAGAAAGCTTGATATAAGAGGAATGAGCATTGCAGGTGCTTGGTTTTCTGCATTTTTAACTACTAAGCCTTATGAAGAAACAAAAGAGGCTTTTATAAAGCATAGAGATTTCCTCTATAATATGGGAGCAAGAATAATAGTTGTTTCAGAACAAGGTGGTAGCATACAGGGACAAATGAATACACCTGTATTTGAGAAAAAACCTGTATTTACTGAAGATGAATGGAAAAAATTAGCAGAGGGACTTGAAAAATTAGGTGCTTTAGCTAATGAAAAGAAAATGAAGATTGCATATCATCATCACATGGGTACAGGAGTACAAACAGAGGCAGAAGTTGATAAACTTATGAGCTTAACAGATAGAAATTTAGTACATCTTTTATATGATACAGGACATTTAGCATATTCAGGAGATGATTATATATCTGTACTAAAAAAGTACATTGACAGAATAGCACATGTACATCTTAAAGATATAAGACAAGAAGTAGTTGATAAGGTAAAAAAAGAACATTTAAGTTTCTTACAAGGAGTAAGATTAGGAACATTTACAGTTCCGGGGGACGGAAGTCTTGATTTTTCAGAAGTCTTTAAAATCTTAGAAGATGCAAAATATAAGGGCTGGTTTATAGTTGAGGCGGAACAAGATCCTGCACTTGCAAATCCTTTTGAGTATGCAGTTAAAGCTAGAAAATTTATAAAAGAAAATACAAATTTATAAGGGGGAAACAGTTATGATTAAGAGTTTCAAAAAGTTATTTTGTGTGGCAGCATTAGGGTTAAGTGTATTTGCACTTTCAGCTTGTACTAGCCAAGGTACTGAAAAAACAACACAGGCGGCAGATACATCAAAGACAAGCAATACTGAGGCTAACAAGGCAGATACCTCTAAGACAGATGATTCTAAATCCAATAAAACAGATAGTGGCAAGAAAGTTAAGGTGGGCTATGTTATTAATAACTTAAATGATACTTTCCAAACCTATATTCTTGAGGCAGCTAAAAAGTATGCAGAGGAAAATGGAATAGAACTTGAAGTACAGGATAGCCAAGAAGATACTATTAAGCAACTTGATCATGTAAATGCACTTATAGAAAAAGGTGTAGATGCAGTTGTAGTAGTACCGACAGATACTTCAGGTATGGATCCTGTAACAGAGGCGGCTCAAAAAGCAGGTATACCTTTAGCATATGTAAATAGAAATCCTTATGCAGGTAAAGAAGAGCAAATTCCGGATAATGTATTCTATGTAGGTTCTAATGAAAAGACAGGTGGTCAAATGCAAATGGAATACATAGGAGAGCAAATTGGTGGAAAAGGTGGAGTAGTAGTTCTTATGGGTATTCTTGGAAATGAGGGAACTACAAAACGTACTGAGGGCGTTGAAGAAGTAATCAAAGAAAAATACCCTGATGTTAAAGTTCTTGCTAAAGAGTCAGGTAACTGGCAAAGAGATGAGGGATTATCTCTTACAGAAAACTTTATAACTGCTTATGGCGACCAACTTACAGCAGTTATAGCAAATAATGATGAAATGGCACTCGGAGCAGTAGAGGCACTTAAAAATAATAATCTTTTAGATAAAGTAGCAGTTACAGGAATAGATGCTACTCCTGATGCACTTTCAGCTCTTAAGGCAGGCGAACTTACTTGTACTATATTCCAAGATGCAAATGGTCAAGGAACTACTGCTATAAAATTAGTGCATGAGGCAGTAAAAGGCAATGCACCAAAAGAAAAAGTTATGTACATTCCATTTAAACTTGTAACAAAGGACAATGTAGATGAGTTTATGAAATAATTTAGTTACTTTTGACTATTACATTAAAAAGTAAAATTTGTTTTGAGCTGTTGAAAAATAGATAGCTGTATGAACCTTGTTCCCCAAAAAGAGGACAAGGTTCATATAATAATTATACAAAATCGGAGAATGAGTATGGAAGCTAACTGCTTATTACAACTTAAGAATATTACTAAGACTTTTCCCGGAGTAAAGGCATTAAAAGGAGTTAATCTTACTGTAAATAAGGGCGAGGTACATGCACTGATAGGAGAAAACGGTGCAGGAAAGTCTACCTTGATGAAATGCCTTATAGGTATACAACCACCTACTGACGGAGAGATATGGTATGACGGAAAAATTATTAAAGATTATGATACAAGGGCAGCTTTAAAAATGGGTATTTCTATGATACATCAGGAACTTAGCCCAATAGAGCATAGAACAATAAGTGAAAACATTTGGCTTGGAAGAGAACCAAAAAATAAATTCGGTTTTATAAGCTACCAAAAGATGAATGAACAGACAAGAGAGGTTCTTAAACTTGTAGATTTAAATGAAGAACCGACTCAAGTTATGAAAAATCTTACAGTAGCTAAGATACAAATGATAGAAATTGCAAAGGCAATATCTTATGATGCCAAAGTTATTATTATGGACGAGCCTACTTCTGCACTTACAGATAGAGAAGTTGAGCAATTATTTAAAATTATAAGAAAGCTGAAAAAAGAGGGTAGAGCTATCATATATATTTCTCATAAGCTTGATGAAATATACACTATATGTGATAGAGTTACAGTTTTTAGGGACGGTGAACTTATAGGTAGTAGGGATATAGATAAAATAGGTCTTGATGAAATGATTAAGATGATGGTTGGTAGAGAAGTAAATGACCTATATCCTAAAGATGAATATAAATTAGGAGATGTAATTTTAGAGGTAGAAGGTCTTAATCATAAAACAGACTTTAAAGATATAAGTTTTAAGGCACATGCAGGAGAAATACTTGGATTTGCAGGTTTGGTAGGTTCAGGAAGAACCCAAATAATGGAGGCAATCTTTGGAGTAAAAAGTATAGAATCAGGTAAGATTAAGATAAAGGGTAAGGAAGTAGAGATAAAGACCCCACTTGATGCTATAAAAAATGGAATGGCTTTACTTACTGAAGATAGGAGAAGTACAGGAATATTTCCAATGTTGTCAGTGCATTATAACATAGTATGTAGCAATATGAATACATATAGAAATAATATTGGAGTTATAGACCATAAGAAAATGAATAAAGATGTAAGTGAATATATATCTTCTGTAAACATTAAAACTCCAACACAAAATACTCCTATACAAAACTTAAGTGGTGGTAATCAACAAAAGGTGCTTATAGCAAGGTGGCTTTTAACAAAGCCTGATATACTTATACTTGATGAACCTACAAGAGGTATAGATGTTGGTGCTAAAGCTGAAATTTACAATCTTATATCAAAACTTGCAGCTCAGGGAAAATGTATAATAATGATTTCATCTGAACTTCCTGAGATTATGGGAATGAGCGATAGAGTTATAGTAATGCATGAAGGAAGAATAAGTGGTGAACTTGCAAAAAATGAGCTTAGTCAAGAAATTCTTATGACTTATGCGGCAGGAAAGAAACCGGAAAACTTGGGAGGTAAAAATGAGTAAGAATACAAATACATTTGATTTTTCAAAATTTATGAATACCTACGGTATAGTTGCTATACTTATAGTAATGGTACTTGGAATAAGTGTTAAAAACCCAAAATTTTTAGGTTTTGACAATATAATGAATCTTCTAACTCAAAGCTCTATGTATGGAATATTGGCACTTGGAATGTTGCTTGTTATAGTATCAAAGGGAATAGATCTTTCAGTAGGCTCAGTACTTGCACTCGCAGCAGTTGTAACAGCCAGTGTAAGCCAAGTAGCAGATGCTACTTCAAAGATGTATCCAAATCTTCCAATGATGCCGATAATAGTTAGTATGCTTGTAGCACTTGCAATAGGTGCAGGCTGTGGCTATATAAATGGTGTTTTAATAGCAAATACCAAGATACCTGCATTTATAGCTACTTTGGGAATGTATACAGCAGCAAGAGGTGCAGCACTTATGTATGCAGGTGGTAAGCCGATTAGTAACCTAAATCCTGCAATCAAGTTTTTAGGTAGTAGAGTATTTGGAATGATTCCGATTCCGGTTGTAATTTATCTTGCAATAATTTTAATAACCTATATAATCCTCAAGTTTACAGGTTTTGGAGCAAGTGTATATGCAATAGGAGGAAATATAAATGCTGCTGAAATCTCAGGAATTAAAGTTAAGAAAAATATCTCTTTGATTTATACATATTCAGGGCTTTTAGCAGGACTTTGTGCCCTCATATCAATGGGTAGAACAGGAAGTACACAGCCGTCAGTAGGTACAGGTTGGGAACTTATAGCTATTGCAGCAACAACCATAGGTGGAACAAGCCATTCAGGAGGTATAGGAACAGTTTGGGGAACAGTTGTAGGTACTTTAATTCTTGGAGTTATGACAAACGGTTTTACTTTACTTTCTGTAAATGCTTACATTCAACAGATTATACAGGGTGTAATTATAGTAGTTGCAGTTATATTTGATATGAGAAAAAATGCTAAAAAGGCTTAAGGAGTAAAAATGAGAAAAATTAATATAGGTCATGTAGGACTTGGAAGACTTGGAAAGCAACATGCTTATAATTTAAAAAATAGATTACAATATGCTAATTTAAAAGCTTTATGCGATGTAAATGAAGAATATTTACAAAAACTTTCAAAGGAATGGGATGTTAAAGACATTTATACAGATTTTGACAAAATGCTTGAAGATAAAGAAATAGAGGCTGTATCAATAGCATCTCCGTCCGGATTTCATTGTAAACAAATAGAAAAAGCACTTAAGGCAGGTAAGCATGTTTTTTGTGAAAAACCTTTAGGTGTAACTATTGAAGAATGTGAATATATAGAAAAGCTTTCTAAAGAGTATACAGATTTAATTATAATGCCGGGATTTATGAGAAGATTTGACCCCTCATATAAAGAGGCAAAGCAAATGATAGAGGCAGGAAAAATAGGAAAGCCTTTTATGGTAAGAAGTTATAGTCAAGACCCAATAAGGGATATAGCAGGAGCAATAGCTTACGCTCCACACAGTGGTGGAGAATTTTTAGATATGTGTGTACATGACATTGACCTTTGCAGGTGGTTTCTCGAGGCAGAGCCAAAGGAAGTGTATTCTATTGGAGGTTGTTATGCTTTTAATGAGTTTGCAAAGTATAATGACGGAGATAATGTATCTTGCCTTATGAAATTTGAAGAGGATAAAATGGCATTTCTATTTGCAGGAAGAACTGCTCCACATGGATATAATGTAGAAACTGAAATAATAGGTACAGACGGAATACTTAGAATTGCAAATGTTCCTCAAAAAAATCTTTTAGAAATACTTGGCAGTAATGGAGTTAGAAAGGAATGTAGTCAGAACTTCTTAGAGAGATTTGAAGAGGCATATTTAAGAGAACTAGAGGAATTTCTCTTTTGTATAAATGAAAATAGAAAGCCTAAACTTTCAGCAGTAGACGGAGCTAAGGCGGCTAAAATAGCGTATTCTTGCAAAGAAAGTTTTGAAACTAAGACTTTAGTAAAAATAGAGTAGAAGAGGAGTCATTAATGAAATATATAGAATTTGATAAGGACAGGGAATTAGATTTAATACTAATGGGTAGAGTAGCCATAGATTTTAACCCAATAGATTATTATAAAACACTTGCTGAAAGTGAAACTTATAAGAAATATCTAGGTGGCTCTCCTGCAAATATAGCTGTAGGGCTTGCCAGATTGGGTAAGAAAATAGGCTTTATCTCAAAAGTTTCAGATGATAGATTTGGAGATTTTGTAGTTGATTATTTTAAAAATGAGGGCATAGATACAAGTTATATAAGCAGAGCCAAAAATGGAGAAAAACTAGGACTTACTTTTACTGAAATACTTAATAAAGAAGAAAGTAGCATATTGATGTACAGAAATATGGCAGCCGATTTGTCCTTAGATGTAGAAGATGTAAATGAAGACTACATTAAAAAAGCAAAGGCACTTTTAATTTCAGGTACAGCACTTGCAAGTTCTCCGTCAAGAGAGGCTTGTTTAAAGGCATTACAATTTGCAAAAAATACTTCTACACCTGTAATATTTGACATTGATTATAGAGAATATAATTGGGCAAATAAAGACGAGATTGCAATCTATTATTCAATAGTTGCAAGAGATAGTGATATTATTATCGGTTCAAGACAGGAGTATGATTTGACACAATCTTTAATTAAGACAGGATTAAATGATAGTGAAACAGCTGCACTTTGGGAAAAAGCAAAAATAGTCATTATAAAGCATGGTAAGAAAGGCTCTACTGCGTATACTAAGGACGGATTATCATTTTCTATAAAACCTTTCCCTGTAGAGGCACTCAAATCATTTGGGGGTGGCGACGGTTATGCCTCTGCATTTATATATGCACTAATGGAGGGCTATGATATACAAAAAGCACTTGAGCTTGGAAGTGCAAGTGCCTCTATGTTGGTATCAAGTCATGGCTGTTCTGCTGATATGCCAAGGATTGAGGACATAATAGAATTTATCAAAGTAGAAAAACAAAAGTATGGCGAAAGTGTTTCAAAGGCTTAGGAGGTTTTTATGAGAATGACGGTTGCACAAGCGATTGTGAAGTTTTTAGATAATCAATATGTTTCTTTTGATAACAATGAGAGTAAATTTGTAGACGGAATTTTTACTATATTTGGACATGGAAATGTAGTCGGACTTGGTCAAGCATTAGAGGAAAATTCTTATGGACTTAAAGTTTACCAAGGTAGAAATGAGCAGGGAATGGCACATGCCACAACAGCTTTTGCAAAGCAACATAATAGAAGAAAGATTATAGCAGTTACTTCTTCAGTAGGGCCGGGAGCTGCAAATATGCTTACTGCCGCTGCAACAGCTACTGTAAATAAGATTCCACTTTTACTTTTTCCGGGAGATGTATTTTCAACAAGACAACCAAATCCTGTACTTCAGCAATTAGAAGTTGAAAGTAGCCTTAATTTAAGTACAAATGATGCTTATAGACCTCTTTGCAGGTACTTTGACAGAATAGATAGACCTGAACAGCTTATGAGTGCATTACTTAGTGCATTTAGAGTATTAACTTCAGTAGAGGAAACAGGAGCAGTTTGTATAGCACTCCCACAAGATGTACAAGGCGAAAGTTATGATTATCCGGAGGAATTTTTCAAAAAAAGAGTGCATTTAATAAGACGACAACTTCCTGTAAAAGAGGAACTTGAAAATGCTGTAAATTTAATAAAAAAATCTAATAAGCCACTCATAATTTGTGGAGGTGGAGTAAGATATTCTGAGGCAGGAGAGGTTCTTGAAACATTTTCAACTAAATATAATATACCTTTTGCAGAAACACAAGCCGGAAAAAGTGCAACAAAGTCTTCACATGAACTTAATTTAGGAGGCGTAGGAGTTACAGGAAATTTGGCCGCAAATAAAATAGCAGAACAGGCTGACCTTGTAATTGCACTAGGTTCAAGACTTACTGACTTCTCAACCTCTTCTAAATCAGGTTTTATAAGTGCAAAGGTACTTGGAGTAAATGTTTCAGAGTTTCATGCCGCAAAACTTGAGGCTGATATGCTCATAGCAGATATTAAAGAGGCTCTTAAAGCTCTTGATGTAGAACTTGAAAAAAATAGTTATAAATCTTTATGGAAAGATGAACCTAAAGAGTCAAAAAAAGAGTGGGAAGATGAATATAAAAGATTATCTGAATATAAGTATGATGAAAATTTTATCCCTGAAATAAAAGCCTACAAAGAGGGTGCTATAGAGGAGTTTGCAAAACTTGCAGAATCTAATCTAACACAAACTTCTGCAATAGCTATGATAAGAAATATAATAGAAAAAGACGCAGTAATTACAGGGGCATCAGGAAGTTTGCCGGGGTGCTTACAGAGAATGTGGACTACTGACAGTATTTATAGCTACAATATGGAGTATGGATATTCTTGTATGGGATATGAGATAGCGGCAGCTCTTGGTTGTAAACTTGCTGATAGTAAAAAAGAAGTTTATGCAATGGTAGGGGACGGAAGTTTTCAAATGTTACATAGTGAATTTGCTACTTCACTTATGGAGGGCAAGAAGATAAATGTGCTTTTATTTGATAATTCAGGCTTTGGTTGCATTAACAATTTGCAAATGTCAAATGGCATAGGAAGTCTAGCAACAGAATTTCGTTATAGAGATGAAAATGGAAAACTTGAGGGTAACTTAGTAAGTGTAGATTATGCACAAATAGCAAAAGGCTATGGAGGGGCAGCTTATACAGTTAGAAATTTAGAAGAGCTTAAGCTTGCACTTGAGGCAGCTAAAAAAGAAAATATATCTACACTTATAGATATTAAGGTATTACCAAAGACTATGACAGGTGGCTACAACGCATGGTGGCATGTAGGTATAGCGTCAAGCTCTAATAAATCATCAGTAAATAAAGCATATAAAGATAAAGAAGAGAATCTTTCAAAGGCAAGAAAATATTAATAGTACTGTTTGAGTATGAAATATTACAACTAGATAACTAGAGCTGTTGAAAAGTAAATTTTTATATATCTTGTCCCTTATGGGGACAAGATATATAGTGAGAAAATATAATAAATTTAATTATAGAGAGGAGCAATGCAATGAGTGCAGAAAAGTTAAAGATATTTATAGGTGGGGAGTATAGGCAGTCTGAAACCAATGATTATGTAGAAGTGTTTAATCCTAGTACAGGAGAGGTTGACGGACTTTCTCCTTGCTCAACCAAAAAAGAAGTTGAGGAAAGTATTGAAGTAGCACATAAAGCATTTAAAAGTTGGTCAAGAGTGCCTGTTATAAAGAGAGTTCAAGTTCTTCATAAGGTAAGACAACTTCTAATTGAGCGTATGGACGAACTTACTATGATATGTGCAAGAGAACATGGTAAGGTTTGGGAAGAGGCAAAAGGAGATGTACTTAAGGCAATAGAGGGAACTGAACTTGCAGTACAAGCTCCGTCCCTTATTATGGGAGAATCCCTAATGGACGCCTCAGTAGGCTATGATACAGTATCTTTTAGAGAGCCACTTGGAGTATTTGCAGGTGTATGTCCTTTTAACTTTCCTGCTATGATACCTATGGGTTGGATGACTCCTTGTTGTATTGCAGCAGGTAATGCAATAGTATTAAAAGTATCTAGTTCAACCCCTAGGTCAGCTATGGCAATAGCACAAATATATAAAGATGCAGGACTTCCGGACGGAGTACTTAATATAATATCTTGTAAAAGAACTGAAGCAGAAATATTCTTAACTCACCCTAAAGTAAAGGGAATAACTTTTGTAGGAACAACAAAGGCAGGAAAACATATTTACTCTGTTGCGGCTGCACATGGAAAGAGAGTACAAGCTCTTTGTGAGGCGAAAAACCATGCTCTTGTTATGGAAGATGCCCCAATAGAAAGAACTGCTGCCGGAATTATCAATGCAGCTTATGGTTGTGCAGGCGAAAGATGTATGGCACTACCTGTTGTAGTAGCACATGAGAAAATTGCAGATAAATTATCAGAGGAACTTTTAAAACAAGCAAAGCTTATAAAAGTAGGACCGGCTTACGATAAAACAAGTAAATTAGGACCTGTAGTAAATATAGCTCATAAGGAACGTATAGAAAACTATATAGCTAAGGGAGTAGAAGAGGGAGCAAAACTTTTACTTGACGGCAGAAATGTTAAGGTAGAGGGCTTTGAAAACGGCTTTTACCTTGGACCTACTATCTTTGATTATGTAACTGAAGATATGGTAATAGGTAAAGAGGAAATCTTTGGACCTGTACTTTGCATAAAGAGAGTTAAGAGCTTTGAGGAGGGACTTAAGATTATGAATAATAACCCATTTGCTAACGGTTCTGTAATCTTTACTCAAAGTGGATATTATGCAAGAGAGTTTGCAAGAAATACTGACGGAGGAATGGTAGGAATAAATGTAGGTATACCTGTACCGGTAGGATTTTTCTCATTTACAGGGCATAAAGATTCATTCTTTGGTGATTTACATTGTCTTGGAAAAGATGCTTTTAGATTCTTTACAGAGCAAAAGACTGTAACCACAAAATGGTTTACTAAAGAAGAGGCATCACAAACAGAAGTTTCTACTTGGGACGGAACAATATAAGATACATTCAGTACAACGAAAAGTAGTTTTGGAATTGAAAGGACAGATAATTTATGATTAAAATAGGCATAATAGGACTTGGAAGAATAGGAAAAGTTCATATAAAGAGTATTTCAACTAAAATAAATACTGCAAAAGTAATAGCTGCTGCTGACCCATTTTTAAATGATGAAATGAGAAGTTTTGCAAAAGAGTTTGGAATAGACAACTTAAGTCTTGATTATAAAGATATATTAAATAATCCTGAAGTTGATGCAGTTATGGTATGTTCTTCTACTGATACCCATGCAAATATCAGTGCAGAGGCAATAAGAGCAGGAAAACATGTATTTTGTGAAAAACCTGTAGATCATTCACTAGAAAAGATTAGACTTGTAGAAGATGCACTTAAAGAAAACCCTGTTAAGTTTCAAGTAGGTTTTAATAGAAGATATGATCATAACTTTGCAGCAGTAAGAGAGGCTGTTTTATTAGGTAAAGTTGGAGAAGTGCACATTACTAAAATTACTTCAAGAGATCCTAACCCACCAAGTGCAGAGTATGCAAAAGTTTCAGGGGGCATGCTCCTTGATATGACTATTCATGATTTTGATATGGTAAGATTTTTAACAGGAGCAGAACCTGTAAAAATATATGTTGAGCCGGCAGTGCTTGTAGATAAGGCAATAGGCGAGGCAGGCGACATAGATACAGCAGTTATTACTATGCAGATGAGCGACGGCTCTATTGCTGTTATAGATAATTCAAGGAAAGCCTCTTATGGTTATGACCAAAGAGCTGAAGTATTTGGTTCTTTAGCTATGGCAGCTACAAAAAATGACACTGCCTCAACTTGTGTTATAAGCTCAGAGAGTGGTATAATGGGCGAAAAACCTCTTTATTTCTTCCTTGAAAGATATATGGATTCATTTGCTTTAGAGGTAAAGGAATTTGTAGAGGCTATTGAAAATGATAAACCTATTAAAACCGGAATAGAGGACGGACTAAGAGCAGTAGCAATAGCCCTTGCAGGAAACATTTCCATAAAAGAAAAAAGAACTGTAGAAATAAGTGAGGTATTAAAAAAATAAACCCTTAGAGGGGCTGTTAAGTTTAACAGTAGAAAGGTCATTAAAATGAGGGATATGAGAAATATTAGACTTGATGAAATGGAAAGTATGGTTATAAAAAGAGGGGTTATGACCTTAAAACAACTTAGTGATATATTTGACATATCCTTAAATACAGTACGCTCAGATATTGATAGTATAGTACAAAGAGGTAGAATAAAAAAGGTTTATGGTGGAGTTCGTTCAGTAGTATCTGAAAGTGGACTTTTAGACTATAGAATACGAGAAGATAAGAGTATTCATCTAAAGCAGGAAATATGTAAAAAAGCGGCTGCACTTATAGATGACGGAGATATTATCTTTATAGATTCAGGAACTACTACAATACATATGATTGACTATTTAAAAGATAAGAAAAATATTAAAGTAGTTACAAATAGTATTGTAGTAGTAAGTAAACTTCTTGGAAACAATAATCTGAGCGTAATATGTATAGGTGGAGTGGTAAGAAATAAGACAATGTCAGTTGCCAGCAGTGAGAGTTTACTTGTATTAAAACAGTATAATATCCAAAAGGCATTTATGGCTGCAACAGCAGTAAATGTTAAAAACGGTGCAATGAATTCTTCTTTTGATGAAAGGGCAGTAAAAGCTTTGGCAGTGGAAAGAGCTGAGAAAGTGTATCTTCTTGTAGACAGTAGTAAATTTGATAAAAGTGCATTACTTACTTATTGTGAATTAGAGGATATAAATGCCTTGATAACTGATGAGGGGAACAAGGAGTATATAGAGATATTAGAAAAGCATGGAGTTAAAGTTTTGTAATAGTAGACTTTTAGGGATAGAGAGGACATTAGGCAATGTATGACACTTTTATATTAGGACAGATTTCAGAAGATATTAACATTGATTATGACGGATATACTATTAATGAAATAGGTGGTGCAGTTATATATTCAGGTTTTGCAGCCTCTGCTCTAGGGCATGAAATAGCAGTGCTAAATAAAGGCACAAGAACCTTGGAGGAAACTAAAGAAGTTTTTGCAAAAGCTAAAAATCTAAAAGTATATAATATACAATCTAAAAGCAAAACTTCAATTAAAAATCAATATCTAAGTAAGGATAAGGAAAAACGTCTAAGTACAGCTATAAGCCGTATAGAACCTTATGAAATATCTGACATTCCAAACATTTCTTCACATATTTATCATTTGGCAGGTCTTATGCGAGGAGATTTGCCGGATGAATTAATCCCTTTTTCAGCAAGTAGAGCAAAAGTAGCACTTGATGTTCAAGGTGTACTTAGGTATGCAAATGATAAGGGAGAGATGAAATACCTAGATTGGGAAGATAAGGAAAAATATATTCCATTTATCCATTTTCTAAAAACAGATGCAATGGAGGCAAAGGTACTAACAGGATATGATGATAGAGTTGAGGCGGCAAAACAACTTGCAAAATGGGGAGCTAAGGAAGTTATGATTACTCACAATACTGAAGTATTGGTATATAGAGAAGATAAAATTTACACTAGACCTCTAAAACCTAGAAACTTAAGTGGTAGAAGTGGAAGAGGCGATACTTGTTTTAGTACCTATATTAATGAAAGACTCAATAAAGATGTAGATGAGGCTTTGCTTATGGCAGCAGCAACAGTAAGCCTTAAAATGGAAACTCCGGGACCTTTTAATGGAAATAGAGAGGAGATTAAAAGGTATATAGAGGAATACTACTTAAAAGGCTAGAAAGAGAGTATATATGAAGTTTACTTGTATAAATGTAGGATATGGAGATTCATTATTATTTGAGGGTAAAACAGTAAGTTTAATTGATACCGGCAGTGGGCAAAAAAAAGAGTATGATTCTGTTGGTAGAATTACTTCATTAGATTACCTAAAAGGTAAAGGAATTAAAAATATTGATAATCTTATCATTACCCATATACATGAAGACCATGTAGGAAAGCTTGATGAAATAATTAAAAGTTTTAATATCTTAAAAATATTTGTACCAAAGGGATTTACAGATATTAGAGGTATTAAAGACAAATCAAAAGACATTCCATACAAAAAACATAGTACACCACTGTTTTACTCTGCACTTTTAAACTATTCAAATGCTATGCAGTTATGTGATGATATGAATATACCGATTACTGAAATAGATATGGGAGATAGTTTTAGTATAGGCGAAATGAAATTAAAAGCACTTTTTACTAATAAGGATAGCAGAGAATTATTCTTAAAATATAGTAAGACTCTTAATAGTATAGATAATCTTGAACTTTATAATGAAATTTTAGAAGAAATGGACGCATGTTCAAATGAAACAAGTCTTTTACTAAAAATTGATTATGGACAAGATTTTCATGGTTTGTTTTGTGCAGATAATGTACCGACAAACTGGATTATTAATGAAAAATTTATCTCTGAAATACAAGATGTCAATTTTCTTAAAATACCTCATCATGCACAAGCAGATGCTGTTGATAAAAGTATTATGAGGTACATGCCTTTAAAGATGTGTCTAACTACTGCATCTTCCGACTTTAGATATAATAGTTCCAACAAATTTGTATATGAAACTTTATTATCCCTAGCAAAAGAAGATAACAGAAAACTAATTTGTCTTTTTTCAGATCCGTCAACTGAGTGTAAGTTTTGGAATGAAAAGGTTGGTTATAGAGCCTTAGAATTTGCTTTAGAAAATATGTCAGCATATAAAATTATTTTTTAAGTAAGGAGAATTTCTATGAAAAAAACATTGAAAATATTATTAACAACTTTATTAGTAAGTGTTGTAGCTTTATCAGTGGTTTCTTGTAAAAAGAAAGAAACAGCAGCAGATTTTCCTAAAAAACAAGTTACAATTATTATGCCTTGGTCAGTTGGAGGTGGTCCTGATACCATAGCTAGAAAAGTTGCATCTTATGGAGAAAAGTATCTTGGAGTACCTGTAATAGTAGAAAACCATACAGGAGGTTCAGGAACTGTTGCTATGGGAGAGTTTTTATCTAAACCTGCTGACGGATATACTGTAATGGTTGCAAATGGTCCACTATTTTCATTGACACCAAGTTTTGTTTCAGGCACAAATTATAAATTAGAGGATATATCTCCTATAATAGGTATGAGGCAGGTTGAGTTTGTAATATTAAGTAAACCTGGTAACAGCAATATTTCCACATTGGAAGATATGAAAAAGTATACTGAAAGTGGCAATGTAATTAAGTATGCTACTACAGGAGGTCCCGGAAATGATAGTTATACAATGATAAGCGTGTTATTCAAAAAACTTGGAATAGCAGCAGAACCTGTACCTTTTAATGGTGGACAAGAGGCTATCAATGCTTTAGCAGGAGGACATGTTGATATTGCAGTAGGTTCTCCTCCTGTATATCGTGAATATGTTAAAAATGGTGAATTTGCTTGTCTTGGAACTTTTATTCCTGAGGGGATAGAAGTTGAAGGAATAGGAAATATTCCGTCATTTAAATCTCAAGGAATAGATGCAGAGTTTGTGGGAATGGATTATTTTGCAGTTCGTTCCGGAGTTGATGAGGAAATTCAGAAAAAACTTAGAGAATACATAGAAAAAGTATATGCTGACCCTGAGTTTAAGCAATTTATGACTGAAATGGGAATGTCAGCTTGGGAGGCAGACGGAAAAACTATAAAAGAGGATATTAATAAACAAACAGAGGATATGAAAGGCTATATAGAACTCTTAAAATAAAGGTTAGGGAATGAAGTATGAAGATAAAATATAATTATGAGATATTAGCAGGAGCAATATTTACCATAGTTGCAGCAATCCTTTTCCTACTTATACCAACACAAATTCAAACTATTGAAAAAAGTGCTATAAATGCTAAAACTATTCCAAGTATAGCTTTAGGAGGGCTATTTATTTGTTCGGTTTTATTATTTATACAAGGGATTTTTAAAGAAAAGAAAGAAGTAGTTATAAATAAGGATTTGTTTAAGACGGAGTCTGCAAAAAAGGAAATAAGAACATGTATTTTTGCTTTGATATTAATACTGTATGGTATATTTTTCAATATACTTGGTTATATTATAGATACTATATTATTGGTCAGTGTTATACTTATTTATTATCATTGTAAAAAGTGGCTCTACTATGCAATAGCAATAGTTACAGTATTTATTGTCTATTTGGTATTCACTAATGTTCTTAATGTGAATTTACCTACTTTATTCTTATAGAAAGGAGAGGCAATGAATATTCTTATAGAAGGTTTTAAGTTATTATTTCAATGGCAGGTAATTTTAGTTATACCAATAGGTCTACTTCTTGGAATTATAGTAGGAGCAATACCGGGGCTTACTTCTGATTTAGGAATTATACTTTGTATTCCTCTTACCTATGGAATGGATCCTACAACTGCTATTATAATGTTACTTGCAATATATTGTGGTGGAACTTATGGAGGTTCTATAACTGCTATATTAATTAATACACCGGGAACTTCTGCAAATGCTGCAACACTTTTTGACGGTTATCCTATGGCAGAAAATGGTCATGCTTATAAGGCATTAAAAATGGCTCTTTTTGCATCTACAGTAGGAGGACTTATATCTGCTTTTGTACTTTTATTTGCAGCACCTCAAATTGCTAAGATTACACTTTTATTTGGACCGGCAGAATATTTTGCATTATCAGTATTTGGACTATCTGTAATAGCAGGAGTATCAAATAATAGTATGCTTAAGGGATTTATGGGGGCTTGTATAGGAGTATTTGTATCTACAATAGGTATGGATAGTATAAGTGGAGTTGCAAGATTTAACTTTGGAAGTACAAGACTTTTAGCAGGTATTGATTTGATAATTGCACTTATAGGATTATTTGCAATTTCTGAGATTATGATGAAATCTCAATATGATCCAAGAAAAGACCATAAAGTAGCAGGGCATTTTAATAAAGATACAATTACAAAAGATGAATATAAAAGATGTAGAAAGCCTATAACAATAGGTTCAATAATTGGTTGTATTATAGGAGCTACTCCGGGAACAGGAGGAGGCTTGGCAGCATTTATTGCTTATAATCAAGTTAAGCAGATGTCAAAGCATCCTGAAACTTTTGGTAAGGGCGAGATAGAGGGAGTGGCAGCCTCAGAATCAGCTAATAATGGAGCTTGCGGTGCTACTATGATTCCTATGCTTACACTTGGAGTACCGGGCGACGGTGCAACAGCAATACTTATGGGAGCATTTATGGTACATGGCATGATACCTGGGCCTACACTTTTTAAAGAAAGTGGAAATATACTCTATGCTATTATGTTTGGACTTATTATAGTTAATATTTGTATGTATATCATAGGAACAGGTCTTATACCATTCTATGCAAATATTACCAAACTTCCTTATGAATTACTTGCATGTATAGTTTTGACAATGTGTACTTCCGGAGCATTTTCTACTAATAATCGTCCTTATGATGTAATGGTAATAATATTATTTGGAATTTTGGCATACTTTTTAAGGCGTATGGACTTCCAATTAGTCCCTATATTATTGGGGATAGTATTAGGACCTCTTGCAGAAGTGAATTTTAGAAGAGCTTTAGTACTTTCAGACGGTTCTGCAAGCATCTTTTTTACAAGACCTATTTCCCTATTTTTTATAGTTGTGGCAGTTTTATCAATAGCAGTGTTTACAGTAAGGGGATTTAAAGCTAATAAAACTGTTTAATTTTTCAAATTTATATGGAGGTGTTAGATGTATAGTAGGTTATCTTATGATAATGGTTATGCTCCTATATCAGATATGGCTAATTTAAATCAAAATATGCTAATGGATATAGGCGTGTATACTTTAGAAGATAAGAATTTAGAATTTTATGAAAATGAAAAAGAAATGGCGATTTTACTATTAGAGGGTAAAATTACTATAAGTTGGAAAGGTGTAAGCGAGTCTGCAAGTAGAACTAATGTATTTGATGAAATGCCTTTTTGTTTGCATGTGCCAAAGCAAGTTAAAGTTGTTGTCAGGTTTGAGGGAAAGGCTCAAATTTTGGTGCAGAAAACAGATAATGATAAGGAATTTGAATGTAAATTATATACACAAAGCGAACTTAAGGAAGAGGCAGCAGGAGCTGACTTTATGGAGGGGACTGCTAAAAGACTTATAAGAACTATATTTGATTATAGTAATGCACCATATTCAAACATGGTTTTAGGCGAGGTTATAGCAGAGCAGGGACGTTGGTCAAGCTATCCACCACATTACCATGACCAGCCGGAAGTATATTATTATAAATTTGATAAGCCACAAGGCTTTGGGTGTGCTATGATAGGGGACAATGCTTATAAAGTATATGACCATAGCTATATTGCAATTCCCGGAGGGCTTACTCACCCACAAGCCACTGCACCCGGATATAGAATGTATTTTTGTTGGATGATAAGACATCTTGAGGGCAATCCTTGGAATCAAAGAATATTTGATACTGACCATGAGTGGATGATGAAATAAAATTATAATGGAGGGGAATTATGTTAAATTATATTTATCAAATATTTCATAGTACCTCATCTGTTTCTGCTGTAATTATTCCGATTGCACTTATGTTATTTTCAGGTTATGCTCTTACAAGAGTTACTAAACTTTTGTACTTACCTAATGTAACTGCTTATTGCCCCACATAAATATGAACAAAAGAGTAAAATTAGCCTAAAAAAACTTGTAACTTCTCATTAATGAAATTTTTTAACCTTTTAGCTGATGCACCTACACTTAGTTTAGGTAGCATCAGCTTTTTACAATCCCATAAGTTATAAAATTAAAGTAAAACTTTGAAATAATATCAATAACTTTGTTATTGTAATAGGGGTTACAAGGTGCTAGAATTATTGTAAGTAATTAATGAGTGATTTAAAAATGAATATTAGGGGAGGTTTTGCATGAAACGCATTATTTATAAGTTCTCTTGTCATAATAGTTTAAGGAGAACTTTTAAGTATGCCTTTATTATTTTAACCGTCTTATATTTTTCTTTAGTTAGTGGTGTTAGAGAATTATCCTATGCCTCACCAAATTACCCCCTCCATAAAAATTTAGCAGTTAAAAAAAAGACAAATTATACTATTAAATCTATTAAGTGCTTAAGTAAAAGTGCTAGAAAACAGGTAAGGAACAATACAATTTACGTTTCTAGTGAACTTTCAGTTGGACAAAAAAATGACAAACAAATTATATTTGTTATTTTACTTACTTTATTTGGGGGGTTGATATTTTTTTGGAGTTATTCTGAAAAGGGAGTTCAGGCAAAGGACGACAAGGAAGAGCAAGAGGACAAAGAGGAAAATCAATGAAAACAATGCAGGAGGCAGTAGATTACGGGCTTAGTTTTGATGATGTATATGTAGATGAGCCTTTTGGCAGGGATAAGGGTATTTGGAAACTTATAAGATATAAAGAAAATAAAAAAGCATTTATGTTTATACATGAAAGAGAGGGAAATACTTGGATTAACTTAAAAGTTCAACCTGAGGTAAGAGATTTTTGGAAAAGAACTTATAAGGCCGTAAAGCCTGCATATCATCAGAATAAAGAACATTGGATTTCAGTTGTACTGGACGGAACAATTCCTATAAAAGATATACATAGAATGATAGGAGAAAGTTATGATTTAGTGGCTGATTCTCCAACAAAAAGGATTTATGAGGCAGTAAAAAAGATTCCAAGGGGTAAGGTGGCTACTTATAAGAGAGTGGCTGAGCTTGCAGGTAATCCTAAGATGTGTCGTGCAGTTGGAAATGCACTCCACAAAAATCCAAATCCTGATATAATACCTTGTTATAGAGTGGTAAATTCAAAGGGAGAGCTTTCAGGAGAGTTTGCCTTTGGAGGAGCAGGAAAGCAACAAGAACTTCTTGAAAATGACGGAATAGAAGTTGTAAATGGCAGAGTAAACTTAGAAAGGTATGGTTTTTAATATGAGAATAAGAAGAATTTCAATGTCAGAAAGTTTTTATGGTATGGAATTGATTGGTGAGGGTAGAAATAAGTGGAGTTATTCAGTTGACGGCATTGAAGATTTTGAGGAGGCACTAAACAGAAAAAAACAAGGGCTTAGTTTAGACGGAAGTGTTATAGGCTTTTTATCTTATGAAACAGGTAATGGTTACAAACCATTTGACTTGGAAAAAGGGGTTTATTTTGAAAGTCGAGCAGGTGTTACCTGCATTGACGGTGTTCTATACTTTTTAAAGCTTGACCTTAATGTAGATAAGATATTTATTATATCTTATGAGCCTCTTAAAGGGGTAGTAAAAGAAGTTGCAAGCTTAGATTTTGAGGGAATAGACTTTTATTATAGTTTATTTATTGGTAAATCTCCTGTTTGTGTGTATAGCTATCTTGGAGATGAGTTTGATGAAACAGAAGATTTTGTTATGTATTATCCTGAGAAGATAAAATTTGAAATACCAAATAGTGCTAATTTTATATGTATGGATGAAAATAAGTTTTATTTTAGGTTATACTTTGAGGAAGAAAATAATTATTATCATGAAATTTGGATTTATGATAAAAGTGGTAAGGTTATTTCAAAGGAAAAAGGTTATTTACAGGAAATGCCAAATGGAGATTATTGGATACTTGAAAAGTAGTTTATGGGAGTATCGCAGAACTGATTTTTATTAGCAACTATATTTTCCGTAGAAAAACGTAGAAATTTATATTTACTAATTTAAAAACTTTCTATTATATATCTTGTCCCCCTACGGGGGATAAGATATATATGAACAGCT
>CALALP010000078.1 GCA_937925515.1 uncultured Lachnoanaerobaculum sp.
GATTTCCTCGCCGACGGCGAGGAAATCCCCCAAAAAACTCTATAAACAAAAATAACTATATAATTTACAAACTTTCTTTTCATTAGCCTTTTAGCTTTAAATAAAGTATGCTAGAATATACTTAAAATATTTAATTATTTAAGTGAGGTACTATGATAATATTATTTATAATTAGTTTATTAGCATCAGTTGTAGGAGCGATATGTGGAATAGGGGGAGGCGTTATAATAAAGCCCTTAGTAGATGCCCTAAATATAATGCCGGTATCAGAGATAAGTTTTCTTTCAGGCTGTACTGTTTTATCAATGTCTGTAATATCTACTTTTAAAGGGAGAAAAGATAAAAATGTAAAAGTTGACACCAAAAAATCAATACTGTTGGCATTTGGTGCTATAATAGGTGGAATACTTGGAAAGGCAGTATTTCAAAGTTTTAAGTCTCATTTTGAGGCAGAAAATACAGTAGGTTTGATACAATCATTGCTTTTATTTGTGGTGCTTGTGATGACTATAATATATGTTTTTTATAAGAAAAATATAGTAAAAAGAAGTATTGAAAATAAGGCAGTTATTGTGTCTATAGGTGTAGTGCTTGGCTTTTTATCTAGTTTTTTAGGGATAGGGGGAGGCCCTTTTAATTTAGTTGTTTTTGAATATTTCTTTTCAATGAATACAAAGGAGTCAGCTAAAAATTCTATTTATATAATAATGTTTTCACAACTTGCAGCCCTCATTCAACTTATAATTTTAAGAAAAATCCCTGATACTAATATAATATATGCTGTAAGTATGGTTTTGGGTGGAGTTGTAGGTGGTTATGCAGGTAGTTCTATAAGTAAAAAAATGTCAAATGATTTGGTTGAGAGGTTATTTTTATTTTTGCTTATATTTATAATTGGGATAAGTTTATATAATATAAGGCGATTTATATAGAGGAAGAGAAAACTTAATAATTTCCTACTACACATAAACTTGTATTTATAGTATAATCTAATGTCAAGCAAGTTGTGTAGTTTTGGAAAGGAGTAGCTATGAAAAAAGAACAAATAGATAGAATAAATGAACTTGCTAAAAAGCAAAAGAGTGTTGGGCTTAGCGAAGATGAAAAAAAAGAGCAGGCAGAGCTTAGAAAAGAATATATTGAAAATATAAGAAATAGTTTGCGTGCTGATTTAAATAATATTTCAATAGTTGAAAAAGACGGAAGTGTAACTGATTTAGGAAAGAAGTTTGGTGGTGTTAAGGAGTAACCTTGTGAATAAGGCAAATTTAAGAAAAAAAATTTTAGAACAAAGAAATAATATGTCTGAAAATGAGGTAAAAGCTCTAAGCAGTAGAATAAATAAGAATCTAATAGATTATTTTAATAAACATTTAAAAAGTCCTGTTTTGGTCTGTGTTTATTATCCAAAAGGAAATGAAGTTGATATAAGGGAGTTTATAGAGTATATATGGGAACATTTTCCAACTTTAGAAACTGCATTTCCAAGGGTAAATGATGACAGAAAAAGCATGGATTTTTTTAAAGTCAATTCATTTAATGATTTAGAAAAAGGTATCTTTGGCTTAAAAGAACCTAATAGTAAATGTAAAAAAATTAATGTAGAAAATGCGATTATTATTACTCCGGCAGTGGCCTGCAATAAATCAGGATTTAGAATAGGCTATGGAGCCGGTTTTTATGATAGATATTTTAATATAAATAACAAAGGTCTGAAAACATTTATTGCTCCTCTTTATGAGTTTCAGACTAAAAAAGACATTGATTTGGAAAGTCATGACATTTCAATGAATTATATTGTAACTGAAGAAAACATTATAAAAATTATATAGAAAATGAGAGTAAGAGAAATGGAAAATTTAAATATACCTGTTACAGAACCACAAAGGCAAGAATATTTTATATCAATATTAAATGATGCTGTACATACAAGAACTGTTGAGTCAGGCAAAAAGCCTACTTATCATATCATAACTTTCGGTTGTCAGATGAATGCAAGGGATTCTGAAAAGCTTGGAGGAATACTCACTTATATCGGTTATGAGGAAACAGATAGCGAAGACGCTGATATTGTGCTTTTTAATACATGTACAGTAAGGGAAAATGCAAATGACAAGTTATATGGTAGGCTTGGTCAAGTTAAAAAGTATAAAGAAAAAAATCCGAGAATGATAATAGCAATATGTGGCTGTATGATGCAAGAGGCTGAGGAAGTAGAGAGAATTAAAAAGAGTTATAAATATGTAGATATAGTATTTGGTACGCATAATATTTATAAGTTTGCAGAAATTTTAAATAATAGACTTGTAAGCCAAAAGCAAGTTGTAGATGTACTTAAAGATACTGATTTAATAGTGGAGCAACTCCCAAATAAGAGATATTACAGCTTTAAATCAGGTGTAAACATTATGTTTGGTTGCAATAATTACTGTACATTTTGTATAGTTCCTTATGTTAGAGGTAAAGAGCGTTCAAGGGCATTGGAAGATATAGTTGCAGAGATTAAAGAGTTAGTTGCAGACGGTGTTGTAGAGGTCATGTTATTAGGGCAAAATGTAAACTCTTATGGTGCTAATCTAAAAGAAAAAACAACATTTGCACAACTTTTAGAAGAAGTTGCAAAAGTAGAGGGGCTTGAAAGAATAAGATTTATGACTCCTCACCCAAAAGATTTGTCTGATGATGTAATTGAGGTTATGAAGAAAAATGATAAAATTTGCAGACATATACATCTTCCTTTACAGTCAGGCAGTACTAAAATCTTAAAGAGAATGAATAGAATTTATAACAAGGAACAATATTTAGACCTTGCACTTAAAATAAAAAGAGAAATTCCTGATGTAAGCTTGACTACTGATATAATAGTAGGTTTTCCGGGGGAAACAGAGGAAGACTTCAATGATACTTTGGAAGTTGTAAGAAAAGTACAATATGATTCAGCATTTACATTTATATATTCAAAGCGTTCAGGCACTCCTGCTGCAAAAATGGAAAATCAAGTAAGTGAACAAGAGGTTAAGGACAGATTTAACAGACTCTTAAAAGAAGTTCAAGAGGCATCAAGAAATAACTCAAAAAAACTTGAGGGAAAAGTAGAAAAAGTACTTGTAGAAAGTGAAAATGAGCATTTAGACGGATATCTAACAGGTAGATTAAGTAATAATACTATTGTTCATTTTCCGGGAGGCAAAAGACTTATCGGAAATATAATAGATGTTAAGCTTGAAGAATCTAAGGGATTTTATTATATGGGGCATATTATTTAGTAAAGCGAGGAAAGTATGTCAAAATTATCACCAATGATGACGCATTATCTTGAAACAAAAAAACAAAATCCGGACTGTATATTATTTTATAGGCTTGGAGATTTTTATGAAATGTTTTTTGATGATGCTAAAACAGTTGCAAAGGAATTGGAACTTACACTTACAGGGAAAGATTGTGGCTTAGAGGAAAGAGCCCCTATGTGTGGAGTTCCATACCATGCTAAAGATGTCTATTTAAATAGACTTGTAGAAAAGGGCTATAAGGTAGCTATTGCCGAACAAGTTGAAGACCCTAAACTTGCAAAAGGTTTAGTAAAAAGAGAGGTTGTAAAGATTGTAACTCCGGGGACAAATACAGGAGAACAGGCAGTTGCAGAGGATAAAAACAACTATCTTATGTGTATTATATACATTGATTCAAAATTTGGAATAAGCATTGCAGATATAGGTACAGGAGATTATTTTGTTACTGAGGTACAAAATAGAAATGAGGTTTATGATGAAATTAATAGATTTTCTCCGACTGAAATACTTGTTAATGCGAGTTTTGCATTGTCAGGTATAAATTTGGAGGAAATAAAAGAAAGACAAAAGATAGTATATTCAAGTCTTGATAATCATTATTTTTCTGAAATCTCTTGTGAAAAACTGCTTAAGGAACATTTTAAAGTCGGAAGTCTTGAGGGGCTTGGACTTTCTGACTTTAATAATGGCAGACTTGCAGCGGGAGCTATTTTACAATATCTTTATGATACTCAAAAAACAAGTTGTTCTCAAATTACAAAGATAATTACATTTCATAGTAAGGAGTATATGTTTATAGACTCAAGTTCGAGAAGAAATCTTGAACTTATAGAAACTATGAGAGAAAAGAGAAAAATAGGCAGTCTTTTTTGGGTGCTTGATAATACTAAAACTGCTATGGGAGCTAGGCTTTTAAGAAGTTATATTGAGCAACCACTTATAGATAAACAAAGGATAATAAAAAGACAAAATGCAATAGATGAATTTTTACTAAGATATATTGATAGAGAGGAATTAAGAGAATATCTTTCTACAATTTATGACCTTGAAAGACTTATGGGCAGAATAAGTCAGGAAAGTGCAAATCCTAGAGATTTACTTTCATTTGGAAATTCAATTAAAATAATACCTCATATAAAGTCTATTTTAAGTTCTTTTAACTCTGAACTAAATACTGAAATAAATTCAGAACTTGATGAACTTTTAGATGTAACGAATCTTATTTTAAGTTCTATTGATGAGGAAACTCCGATTACTGTCAAAGAGGGCAACATTATTAAAACAGGTTATAATGAGGAAGTTGATAAGTTTAGAAGTGCCAAAACAGAGGGTAAAAATTGGATTGCCTCTCTCGAAGAAAGCGAAAAAGAAAAAACAGGCATAAAGGGGCTTAAGATTAAGTTTAATAAAGTATTTGGCTATTATTTTGAAGTTACAAATTCATATAAGAATTTAGTACCTGATTATTTTATAAGAAAGCAGACACTTACAGGTTCTGAAAGATATACAACAGATGAACTTAAAAAAATTGAAGATGTAGTACTTGGTGCAGAAGATAAGCTAAATGCAAAAGAGTATGAGCTGTTTGTGGAGATTAGAAAAGAAATTGCAAAGCAGGTAGTTAGAATACAGTCCACTGCAAAAGCTGTTGCAAAGCTTGATGTAATGCTTTCACTTGCCACTGTTGCACAAAAGCAGCAATTTGTAAGACCTGATATAAATGAAGAGGGCATAATTGAGATTAAAGAGGGGCGACACCCTGTTATAGAAAAAATGCAAAGTAATGGTATGTTTGTTTCAAATGATACTCTTTTAGATAAAGCAGATAATAGAATGAATATTATAACAGGCCCAAATATGGCAGGAAAATCAACTTATATGAGGCAGGTTGCACTTATAGCTCTAATGGCTCAAATGGGCTCTTATGTTCCGGCAAGTTCTGCAAATATAGGAATTAGTGATAGAATTTTTACAAGAGTCGGAGCGTCTGATGACTTGGCAAGTGGGCAGTCTACATTTATGGTGGAAATGACGGAAGTTGCCAATATTATAAGAAATGCAACTAAGAATTCATTGATAATCTTAGATGAGATAGGCAGAGGAACTTCTACTTTTGACGGTCTTGCAATAGCTTGGTCAGTGGTTGAATATATTTCTGATAAGAAACTTATTGGTGCAAAGACTCTTTTTGCAACACATTACCATGAACTTACTGAACTTGAGGGAAAACTTGAGGGAGTAAATAATTACTGTGTTTGTGTTAAGGAACAGGGAGAGGATATAGTTTTTTTAAGAAAGATAATAAAAGGTGGAGCAGACAAAAGCTATGGAATACAGGTTGCAAAATTGGCAGGTGTTCCAAGTGAAGTCTTAGTTAGAGCAAGAGAACTTGTAGAGGAGCTTTCAGGAGCTGATATTGCAAAAAGAGCAAAGGAAATTGTGGTAGCTAAAAAAGGAAAGAAAGTAGCCAAAAATCAAATTAGTTTGTTTGAACCTAAAAATGAAAATACTATTGAAAAAGATATTTTAGAGAAACTTAAAAGTATTGACATTGATAATATTACACCTAGAAATGCTTTTGATATTTTATGTGAGTTGCAGAAAAAAGTTAAACTTAGTTAATAGGAGAAGGTTATGATAAATGTACTTGACAGCAGTATTGTAGATAAGATTGCAGCAGGAGAGGTAGTGGAAAGACCTGCCTCTATTGTAAAGGAACTTCTTGAAAACTCTATTGATGCAGGTGCAAGTATTATTACAATAGAGATTAAAAATGGGGGTATAGATTTAATTAGAGTTACAGACAATGGTTGTGGAATTTCAAAAGATGAGATTAAGATTGCATTTTTAAGACATGCTACATCAAAAATAAGCACTGATAAGGACTTATTAAATATACAAAGCTTAGGCTTTCGTGGAGAGGCACTTTCAAGTATATCAGCTGTTACAAAGTCTGAAATGATTAGTAAAACTCGTTCACAACTTATTGGAACTAGGTATTGTATGGAAGGTGGAAAAAATCCTATAATCGAAGAAATAGGTGCTCCGGACGGTACTACTATCATAGTTAGAGATTTATTTTTTAATACCCCTGCAAGAAGAAAATTTCTTAAATCATCTCATACAGAGGCGGCATATATATCAGATTATGTCGAAAAGTTAGCACTTGCAAATACAAATATATCAATAAGATTTATAAATAATAATCAAACTAAGTTACACACAACCGGAAATGGAAATTTAAAAGATACTATTTATAACATTTATGGTAGAGATGTAGCAAATGCACTTTTGGAAATAGATTATAATAAAAATGGAATAAAAATTGAGGGCTATATTGCAAAGCCGGAGTTTTCAAAGGGAAATAGAAATTTAGAAAATTATTACATTAATAATAGGTTTATAAAAGATAAGAGTATATCTCTTGCTATTGAGGAGGGCTTTGGAAATAGAATGATGCAACATCAGTATCCCTTTACAGTTTTAAGATATTCTATAAATTCCGAAGTCGTTGATGTAAATGTTCACCCTGCAAAAATGCAAGTAAGATTTTCAAATACTACTGAAATTTATGAGGCAACTAGAGAGGCAGTACAAAATGCCCTAGTGGGTAAGGAACTTATCAGGGAAGTCAGCATTGACAAAGAAAATAATGTTAAAAAATCATTTTTAGATACCCTATATCAACCTAAACAAGACTTTACACAAAGAACATTTACAAATAAAACATTTACACCTAATATTCCTAAAAATGAAAATGTAATAAAAGATACTTTTTTTAAGGCTGATGAAGACAAACCTAAACTAGATAATTCATTAAAAAAGAGTTTAAATGATGTAGTAAATGCAGGTAGTATTTTAGAAAATATTAAAAGACCACCTGAAAGTTTTGAAACAAGAAAGAATACTGAATACACTAATTTAATTAGTCAAAGCATTAGCGAAAGCCCTGAAAAATATAATAAGCAATTAGAGTTTTTAGATAGAAAAAATAAGCATTTACATAGAATTGTAGGTCAGGTATTTGATACTTATTGGATTGTGGAGTTTGACAACAAGATGTACATTATAGACCAGCATGCAGCACATGAAAAGGTGTTATATGAAAAGTTTATAAAGGTATATAATGAAACTAAGATTTCAACACAGATGATTAGTCCACCTGTAATTATTTCTCTATCTTCACTTGAGATTTCCTTTGTAGAAAAAAACAAAGAAGTTTTAAGTAAAATGGGATTTGAAATAGAAAGTTTTGGAGGAAAGGAAATTAAGATTTCAGGAATACCGTCAATTCTTCCAAGCATTTCCAAATATGAAGTACTAAAGGAGATAATAGGTAATCTATCTGAAAATGATGTTGTAAAAACTCCTGAACTTATAATTTCAAAAACTGCCTCAATGGCTTGTAAGGCGGCAGTAAAGGGAAATGACAGGTTGTCATTTGAGGAGGCAAAAAAACTAATTGATGATTTGTTTGAATTAGAAAATCCATATAGCTGTCCTCATGGCAGACCTACAATAATAGAGATGACAAAACAAGAGCTTGAAAAGAAGTTTAAGAGGATTGTTTAGTAATGAAAAAGAAATTAGTTATTATAGGGGGAGCAACAGCCTCAGGAAAAACAAGCATTTCCATTGAACTTGCAAAGAAAATAAATGGCGAAATTATAAGTGCCGATTCAATGCAGGTTTATAAGGGAATGGATATAGGAACTGCAAAGATAACTAAGGGTGAAATGCAGGGGATTAATCATTTTTTAATTGATGAGTTTGAACCTGACGAAGATTTTAATATAGTTGTATTTAAAAATAAAGCTGATAAATATATAAATGAAATTTATGCGAGAAATCATATTCCGATTGTGGTTGGAGGTACAGGTTTTTATATACATGCACTTGCTTATGATACTGAGTTTAATGAGGAGGAAAGCTCTGAACTTAGAAAAGAACTTGAAAAAGAGTATGACAATTTAGGTGCAGATTACATTTATCAAAGACTTGTATTACTTGATGAGGAGTCAGCAAAAATTATTCATAAAAATAATAAAAAAAGACTTATAAGAGCCTTGGAGTATGTGCTTGCAACAGGAGAAAAGATTTCAACACATAACAGTAAACAAAGAAAGAAAGAATCGCCTTATGAACTCTATTTTTATGTTCTAAATATGGATAGAGAACTTTTATATAAAAGAATAGATTTAAGAGTTGATAAGATGATAAATGCAGGGATTGTCGAGGAAGTAAAAAAGCTTTTAGATAAGGGCTATAATAAGGAATTAGTTTCTATGCAGGGGCTTGGTTATAAAGAGATAATAAGTTATTTAAATAATGAAATAAGTCTTGAAGAGGCAATTTATATACTAAAAAGAGATACAAGACATTTTGCAAAAAGGCAGCTTACTTGGTTTAGAAAAGAAAAGGATTGCAGGTGGATTGATGTTGATAAGTTTTCAAATGTAGATGAGATTGTAGAATTTATAAAAAATGATATATCAGATTTCAGATAACTCCAATTTCTATACATTGTAATTTATCTGAAATCTGATATAACGAAATGCGAAGATGTGCAGAGATTCACAAAGGAAACTTATCAGCTAAAGCTGATATGAATCTCGAACCAAGACTCACAAGTGAGTCCTGAAATAATTAAATATTAAAACAAAATAAGAAAAAAACCATAAAATGAAAATAAGTTAAGTAGTATAATTTAATTTAGGAGTGAATAGATGCAAAGTTTGGAATCAATATATGAAAGTTTTGGAATATCAAAAAATACTATTTTGATAGGTAAAGAGGTTGAAGAAAGTTTAAAGGAAAGGTTTGAGAAATTAGAGGAAACTTGTGAGTTTAATCAGTTAAAAGTAATAAGTGCAATGCAAAAAAATAAGGTAAGTGAAATACATTTTGCACCTACGACAGGCTATGGAAATGACGATATAGGTAGGGATACTTTAGAGGCAGTTTATGCTGATGTGTTTAGGGCAGAAGATGCACTTGTAAGACCTCAACTTATTTCAGGAACTCATGCCCTTAATATTGCACTTTCAGGAAATCTTAGACCGGGGGATGAACTTTTTTCTCCGGTGGGAAAACCTTATGACACCTTAGAGGGAGTTATAGGAATTAGACCACTTAGGGGTTCTTTAGCTGAATATGGAGTAAAATATAGGCAAGCAGATTTAAAAAAAGACGGTTCATTTGACTATGAGGCTATAAGAACTTGCATAAATGAAAAAACAAAACTAGTAACTATACAACGTTCAAAAGGATATGCAAATAGACCTACTTTTTCAGTAGAAAAAATAGGAGAGTTAATTTTATTTATAAAACAAATAAAGCCTGATGTAATATGTATGTTAGATAATTGTTATGGAGAATTTGTTGAAAAAATTGAGCCGATTGAGGTAGGTGCTGATATGGCAGTCGGCTCACTTATAAAAAATCCCGGTGGAGGTTTAGCACCTATTGGAGGCTATATAGTAGGAAAAAAAGAATGTATTGAAAATGCAGCTTTTAGACTTTCAGCTCCGGGACTTGGAAAAGAACTCGGTGCAAACTTGGGAGTAAATAGAAGTTTTTATCAGGGGCTATTTTTAGCACCGAATGTAGTTTTATCAGCACTTAAGGGAGCAATCTTTGCAGCAAATATTTATGAAAAATTTGGTTTTTCATGCTTTCCAAATGCAACTGAGGAAAGGTATGATATAATACAGGCTATTAATTTAAATACTCCTAAAGCACTATGTGCATTTTGTGAGGGTATACAGGGGGCTGCTCCGGTAGATAGTTATGTAACACCTGTTCCAAGCCCTATGCCGGGGTATGAAAGTCAAGTTATTATGGCGGCAGGAGCATTTATTTCAGGAGCATCAATAGAACTTAGTGCAGACGGACCAATGAGAGAACCCTATACAGTATTTTTCCAAGGGGGACTTACTTGGCAACATGCTAAACTGGGAATACTTTTTTCTTTACAGAAAATGATAGATAGTGGACTTATTAAATAATTCTTTTAGGCTGCTTGGAGAGCCGGCTTGAAAGGAGTAATATGAAACTAAGAGAAACACCAAAGGAACAAAGACCTTATGAAAGATGTATGAATTACGGAGTACAATCACTTACAGATATTGAACTGCTTGCAATTATTTTAAGAACCGGAAGTAAGCAGTTTGATGTAATGGCATTAGCTCATAATATATTAAATATGTCAGGGCCAAGAAGTGGTTTAGGAAGTCTAATGCATAAAAGTTATGAGGAACTTTTAGAGGTAAAGGGAATAGGAAGTATAAAGGCAATACAACTTCTTTGTATAGGCGAAATTTCAAAAAGAATATGGAGAAGAGAAACTTCTTCACAAAAACTTTATTTTACAAGTCCCGAGCTTTGTGCTACATATTATATGCAGGAGATGAGGTATCTTGAACAAGAGGAATTAAGAATTGCTTTTTTAGATACCAAACAAAGGCTTTTAAGTGATTGCGTACTTACAGTAGGTACTGTTGATTCTTCTTTAGTTTCAGTTAGAGAAATACTTATTGAATCACTAAAAAGACAGGCAGTAAATGTAATAATAATTCACAATCACCCTAGTGGAAACCCAACTCCTAGTGATGAAGATAAAAGAGTTACAAAAAAAATTGCAATAGGTTTTACAGCAGTTGGAATAAATCTAAATGACCATATAATAATTGGAGATAACACCTATTACAGTTTTAGAGAACATGGAGGCTTATAAGATGAATCCAAGGAAACATAATATGATTGTACTTGGAATATTAAGTTTTGTATGTGTAATACTTATTGTTGCAACATCTATAAAAGATAAATGGATTGAACCTCTTAGAGTAGGAGTAGGCTATATACTTACACCTATTCAAGTAGGAGTGAATTTAGTAGGCAGACAGGTATATGAGGAGGTAGAAACAAGAGGAAAGTTAAAGAATGCACTTGAGGAAAACGCAAAGCTTAAGGCACAAATAGATACTCTTACATCTGATAATATAAGATTACAAGCAGAGTCATTTGAACTTCAAAGACTTCGTGAATTATATAAGCTTGACAGTGAATACTTACAGTATGAAACAGTGGCGGCAAGAGTAATTGCAAAGGATTCAGGTGGTTGGTTTAGAGTTTTTCGTATAAATAAAGGGGCATATGACGGCATAAAAAAAGATATGAATGTCATAGCAGGAGGAGGTCTTGTTGGAATTGTAACCGATGTCGGTACGAACTATTCCACAGTAAGAGCCATAATTGATGACTTAAGTAGAGTTTCAGCTATGGCAATGCAAACAGGAGATTCTTGCATGGTTTCAGGAGATATTAAGCTTTATCAAGAGGGCAAGATTAAACTTACAGATGTTAAGTTAGGCTCTGAGTTAAAGGACGGAGATAAGATTGTAACCTCAAATATTAGTACAAAATATGTTCCGGGAATACTTATAGGCTATGCCTCCGATATTAAAGATGATGAAAATAGACTTACAAAAAGTGGCTATATAATACCTGTCGCAAAGTTTGATACTTTACAGGAGGTATTAATTATTACAAAAATAAAAGAAACAAAGGATGCACAATAATGAAAAAAATTATTATAAATGTATCTTTAATATTCATAGCATTTGCAGTGCAAAATTGTGTATTTCCATTTATACCGTTTCTTTCAGCCTCTCCCAATTTCATGGTTATTTTAGTATTTAGTTTTGGTTTTATCTATGGTTCTTGGGAGGGAATGTTATATGGAGTTTTAGCAGGTATTCTTATGGATTTATTTTATAGTGGACCATTTGGATTTTTTACATTGATATTTATGTGGATTGGTTTTATAAATGGTTTGCTAAGTAGATTCTTTTATGAGGATTACATTGTACTTCCTCTAGCTATGTGTGCTGTAAATGAATTTGCATATAATATATGTCTTTATGTACTTAGATTTCTTATAAGAGGTAAAACCGATATTTTATTTTATACAGGAGCTATTATTATTCCTGAAATAATTATAACTTTAATTGTTACATTATTTTTATACAGATTCTTATTAAATTACAGTAAGAGAATTAAAGAGATTGATAAAAAAGAGGTATAGATGCTTAAAGAAATATATGAAATTATAAATGAGTATTTAAGGAAGTTTTTTTCTTCTCGAGTAGTAGTTTTATGTTGTCTTTATGTGGTAATGCTTGGAGTGCTTTTTGTAAGACTTTATAGATTACAACTTGTTGACGGCGAAAAATATGTAACTGAATATATGAATAAGGCTGAAAAGGTTATTTCAATACCTGCAACAAGGGGAAATATTTATGATGTAAATGGAAATCTCTTAGCCTATAATAAGCTTATTTATTCTGTTGAAATTCAAGATAATGGAGAATATAAAACAGTTGAAGAAAGAAACCTAATGCTTTATAAGCTTTTAAAAATACTTAATGCAAATGGAGAAGAGATTATAGGTAATTTAAAAATAGGGCTTAATAATGACGGAAGTTATTACTATACTACTAATAATGAGGACGCAAAAAAGCGATTTTTAAAAGAGTTTTATGGGCTTGCAAGAGTTGATGAACTAGATGACCCACAAGGAAGATATCCCTCAAATGTAAGTGCAGATGAACTTATGAGTAAGAGAATTACATCATATAAGTTTGATAAACTTGCAAATGATGAGGGAGAGTTAATTGAACTTACACCCAAAGAAAAACTTGATTTAGTAGATTTAAGATTTAGCATGTCATTTACAGCTTATAGAAAGTATGAGGCAACACTTATATCAGCTGATATTTCAGAGCAGACTAAAACTCAGATTGAAGAAAATTCCTCTGAGCTTTTAGGTGTAAATGTAAAAGAAGATACATTAAGACAATATAATGACAGTATTTATTTTTCATCTATTATAGGTTATACAGGTAAGATTCAAGGCGACCAACTTGAAGAACTTAAAAAAGAAAAACCTGATATCAATGAAAACTATACTATTGGAAAAATAGGTATTGAAAAATATATGGAAGATGAACTACATGGTATAGACGGAACTCAAACTATTTATGTTGACAATGTAGGACATATAAGGCAGGTTATTTCAGAAACAAAACCGAAATCAGGTGCTAATCTTTATTTAACTATTGATAGGAAATTACAGATAGGTATTTATCATCAGCTTGAGCAAGAGTTAGCAGGTATACTTTCAAATAAATTGTCCCCTCTCGATGACCCGAATGAGGGCAATACAGACTCTACTGATAGACGTATTCCTATCAAAGATGCGTATTTTCAACTTATAAATAATAATGTATTATCACTTGAAAGACTAAGTTCAGATGAGGCCAGTCAAAATGAGAGAAATATTTATTCTAAATATACTGCTTATAAAGAGGCATCTCTCGAGGCAGTTAAAAATGAATTAATGGCAGCAAATCCTCAAGTGATAAATGCACTTGGACAAGATCAGCAAGCATTTATGTTTTACATTTTTAAAAAGCTGACAGATTTAGGCATAGTAAATGCTGAATTAATGGATAAAAATAAAAATGAGGATTATTATGTGAGGTGGAAAGCAAATGAAATAAGCTTAAGAGAACTACTTTATCAAGGTATTTCTTCAAACTGGATTGATACGACAAGCCTTAACATAAATACTAAGTACTCAGATGCAGACGACATTTTCACTAATCTGGTAAACTACATTTTAGAGTATTTAAAAACTGATGTAGACTTTGAAAAACAGACTTATAAGTATATGATTCTTGGAAATATTATAAGTGGAAATGAACTTTGTATTGCACTTTATAATCAAGGAATACTTGAAGATGAGCCTGAGGAGATAAATGCCTTAAGCTCAAGTGGTAGTGAGTACGCATTTTCATTTATGGTCAGAAAGATTTCAACACTGAAGATTACACCTGCACAACTTGCACTTGACCCTTGTACTGCAGGTGCAGTGGTTACAGATGTAAACACAGGAGAAGTAAGGGCTTTAGTTTCATATCCGGGGTATGACGGAAATAAACTTTCAAATGTTATGGACTCAAATTATTATAACAAACTTTTAAATGATAAGAGCTTGCCACTTTATAATAATGCTACTCAAACAAGAAAAGCCCCCGGTTCTACATTTAAACCTATTTCAGCTATTGCAGGGCTTGAGGAAATGGTAGTAAGCAATAGTGAACTTATAGATTGTACAGGAGAATATGATACAATTTCTCCTACTATTAAATGTTGGATTTATCCCGGTAGACATAATAAACTTAATGTTGAAACAGCTATACAAAATTCATGTAATTATTATTTTGCAGAACTGGGACATAGGCTTTCTACAAGAGAAAATGGAGAGTATAGCACATCACTAGGTACTGAAAAACTTAAAAAGTATGCCTCTCTTTTTGGACTTGATGAAAAATCAGGAGTTGAGATTGAGGAAAATGAACCAAGTATTTCAGATGTAAGCCCTGAGCAATCAGCTATGGGACAAGGAAATCATCAGTATGCAAATGTACAACTTTCAAGATATGTCGCAGCACTTGCAAATCAAGGTAAAGTTTTTAAGCTAAGTGTACTTGATAAATTAGTGGATACAGACGGAAATGTTAAGAAAGATTATGTACCTGAAGTAAGTTCAGAGATAAAAATTGCTGATACTACTTGGAATTCTGTACGAACAGGAATGAGAGGGGTTATTGAACATGGTTCTGCAGGTAGGATATTTAAAGATTTGGAAGTAAATATTGCAGGTAAAACAGGTACTGCTCAGGAAACAAACTCGAGAGCAAACCACGCTTTCTTTATTTCTTTTGGACCTTATGAAAATCCACAAATTGCAGTTACTGTAAACATACCATTTGGTTATTCATCTTCAAATGCTGCAACAGCTGCAAAAGATATTTATAGATTGTATTTTGGTTATACAGATCTTGATACTGTATTAAACAGAAATGCAGTTAATATAACTAACTTTAAGATTGGAGATTAGTATAATTGAATAAATAGCGACAATGACTATTTAATAACAGAGTAAGAAATCAATTACAGTAAAATTCTTATAAATAAAATTTAAATTAGACTAGAAATTTGTTGATTTTTATCTTTTTTTCTTGTAGAATTTGAGGTGTAGAATGTTAAAAAGTTTTGAAATTAAAAGATATAGTTTCAGACTGGTATTCTTTATAATGATGCTTGATATTGTAGGGGTTTTAGCAGTTTCAAGTGCGACAAGAGGAGAGGCAAGGTTTGTAAACAGACAGATTATGGGTATAATAATTGGAATGATTATTGCAATTATTATTTCGATATTTCCTTATGTACAGATGTTAAAACTTTCGCCCTATGTTTATATTGCTTGTAATATACTCTTAGTTTTAGTATTGTATTTTGGAAAGAATGTAGGAGGAGCTACAAGATGGATAGTTCTTCCTGTTATCGGACAAATTCAAGGTTCGGAGTTTGCAAAAATAGGACTAATTATGTTTTTTCCGTGGTTTTTGCATAAATACAGAGAATATATAAATCAAATTCCTTTTTTAATTGCGTATGCTATTCTTGCAGGAATACCTCTTTTTCTTGTTGTATTAGAACCTGATTTATCTACTACGATTGTATTTATTATTTGTATATTGAGCATGCTTTTTATTTCTGGGATAAGTTTGAAATGGGTTTTTGGGAGCTTGGCAGTTGTTATTCCGTCAGCTGCGACTTTTGTGTGGCTTTTGTTAAATGATAAAGCACCTAAGTTTATGAAACAGTATCAAATAAATAGGATACTGGCATGGGTAAATCCAGAAAAATACGCAGAATTATCAAGGCAGCAAGTCAACTCTATAATGGCTATAGGTTCAGGGCAGCTTGCAGGTAAGGGGCTTAATAACACCACTTTGGCATCAGTTAAAAATGGTAATTTCCTTTCTGAAGAGCAAACTGACTTTATATTTGCAGTTATAGGCGAGGAACTAGGCTTTGTTGGTTGCCTTATAATAATAGCAATATTTGCACTTATAGTTTTTGAATGTATGTATTTAGCAAGTAAGGCTGCAAATTTGCAGGGAAAGCTGATTTGTACAGGTTTTGGAACAATTATTGCATTTCAGAGCTTTACAAATATAGCAGTTACCACTGGAATTTTCCCAAATACAGGTTTAACACTCCCTTTTGTAAGCTATGGTGTAAGTTCGTTACTTAGTTTACATATAGGAGTGGGACTGCTTTTGAGTGTTTCAGCATATAGGAAGTAATAGATATAGAGTTTGTAGTTTCTCATTTTACTTAGAGAAATACCATATTTAAAGGAGGATATTAGTATGAATATCGGTTTCATAGCACATGATGCCAAGAAAAAGCTTATGCAGAACTTTTGTATAGCATATAGAGGAATATTATCAAAACATAATTTATATGCTACAGGTACAACAGGTAGACTTGTAGAGGAAGTAACCAATCTTTCTGTACACAAATTTTTAGCAGGTCATCTAGGAGGAGAGCAACAACTAGGGGCACAAATTGAAAATAATGAAATGGATTTAGTAATTTTCCTAAGAGATCCCCTAACTTCAAAATCTCATGAACCTGATGTAAATACAGTTGTAAAACTTTGCGATGTACATAACATACCACTTGCAACAAATCTTGCAACTGCTGAATTACTTATAAAAGCTATGGAACATGGAGATTTTGAATTTAGGGAAGCGTATAGATAAATGTTTAATTTAGTATATAAGTTAAAAAAGTTAAATAATAAGATTAAGATTTTTATTGTATTAGGAGTGGTATTAGTAGTTGTGTTATCTTTTATAGTTCTAAATTCTTTTAATCATTTAAGTTCAGAATATGATTTTAATGATAGACTTAAAAATATTTATCTTTCTGAGGAAGAGGCATTTAAGGTTGAGGCATTTGCAAAGAACTTAGCAGTAATAAGCGATGTGTCAACAGATGATGCAAGTTATCAGCCGGAGGCAGGACTTGTAGCTAAGATAGGAGGGCCTGATGTAACATTTGCAAGAAATGCAAATAAACACATGAATCCTGCAAGTACAACTAAGGTTATGACTGCATTGCTTGCACTTAAATATGGAAAACTTGATACTGAAGTTACAGTTGGTAGAGAAATTAATGATGTAGATGAGGGGTCAAGCCTTGCAGGGCTAAGAGTTGGAGATACTCTTTCTTTAGAGGAATTACTATATGCCTTGTTATTACCGTCAGGAAATGATGCGGCAAATGCTATAGCAGTTCATATTTCAGGGAGTAAAGATGCATTTGTAGAACTTATGAATCAAGAGGCAAAAAAACTTGGAGCAATGCACACAAATTTTGAAAATCCAAGTGGCTTAACTTCTGAAAACCACTATACCACTGCCTATGATTTATATCTTATTTTTAATGAGGCACTTAAGTATGAGAAGTTTGCAAAGATTGCAGGCAAAAAAAATTATACAGCCTCATATACTAAAGCAAATGGTACTGAAGTTATAAAGGCATGGTCAAATGGAAATAGATTTTTAGGAAATGAAATGCAAAAACCGGAAGGGGTTAAGGTATTTGCAGGTAAAACAGGAACAACCAAGGCAGCAGGAAGTTGCCTTGTGGTAGCTTGTACAAAAGAAGATTCAAAGTATATATCGGTAGTATTAAAATCGGAGAATAAGGCTATTTTATATGACAATATGTATAAATTAATGCAAAAATATACTAACTAGCTTGCACATATTGTCAGATTATCTTATAATAATAAAGAATAGTTTTTACAGGAGGGCAAAGAGATGGTTCAGATTATTTCAGGTCAAAAAGGAAAAGGAAAAACAAAGCATCTAATAGAGTTAGCAAATAAATCTGTTAAAGAGGCAGAGGGTACAGTAGTTTATCTCGATAAGAGTTCAAAACACATGTATGAACTTGATAAAAAGATTAGACTTATTAATGTTAAGGATTACCCTGTGGAGTCAGCAGACGGCTTTATAGGATTTATATGTGGACTTATATCACAAGATCATGATTTGCAAACAGTATTTCTTGATAGTTTTCTAAAGGTAGCTAACTTGGAGGGTGCAGATATTACTTCCACCATTGATGAGCTTGAAAAATTAGGAAATAAAAGAAATATAACTTTTGTGCTTAGTATTTCTCTCGATGAATCAGAATTACCTACAAATGCAAAAAATGATGTTATAATTTCATTATAAACACTTACGAAAATAAACTACAAAAGTAAGTTCATGCATTAGAGCTTATTATCATTATAAGGGTATCCGAAATACGACTTTGGATGCCCTTAATGTTTTACTGAGTGAGGTATATTAGTTGGAGAAGAAAAAAAAGGTAAAAAAGAAAAATAGCTTTAGAGCAAGTACAGGATTAAGACTTCCAAATATAGCAATTATAGTATTTGCCGTAATTTTAATATATTTACTTGTGAGCTATTATAATTTTATTACTAAAAATAAAGTCAATTTCTATGAAGTTACAGAGGGGTCAATAGAAGAAAATGATAGATATACAGGTCTTATACTTAGAGATGAAGTTCTTTATAAGGCAGTAGATGACGGTTATCTAAATTTTTATGTAAGGGATAAAAAAAGAGCAATAGCAAATTCTAAGGCATATTATGTTGACAAGGAGGATAAGCTTGCAGAGATTATAAAAAATAATGCAGGTACAAATGTAAGTATAGGGGAGGACGTATATAAAAGCATAAAAAATGAATTGACATCATTTTCATTAGGATACAATGACAACAATTTTATTTCAGTATATGATACTAAAAATTCTATTGATGTAAAGTTGTATGAGTATTCAGGTATAGACTCCATTGCAAATATTGAGGAAATACTTAAGGACAATAGTGTTCATTATACTGAGGCAAATGTAGAAAGTTCCGGAACTATTTCATTTACAACTGATACTTTAACAGGGAAAAGTGTAGTAGACTTGGAGGGAAGTTTTTTTGACGAGAGTAAAAACTCAATAAAAAAACTTGGTACAGGTAAATTTGTAAATAAGAATGAACCGGTATTTAAGCTTGTAAATTCAGATAATTGGTCATTGGTATTTCCAATAAAAGAAAAAGATATTGAAAGATATAAAGATAGAGATAGGCTTACCGTAAAAATAAACTCAGGAAACATTACCCTTACAGGAAATTATGAAACAGTAAGTGATAATAGTGGTAAGGTCTATGGGAAGATTGACTTTGATAGATTTATGATAGAGTTTATAAATGATAGATATTTAAAGTTTGAAGTACAAAACAATATGATTTTAGGGCTTAAAATTCCTAAAGAGGCAGTTGTAGATGAAGCCTTTTATCTTGTTCCAAAAGAGTATCTTACAAGCAGTGCCAATAATTTAAGAAAAGGCTTTAATAAAGAAGTGCTTGTAGACGGACAAGTAAGTACAGAATTTATAGCTGTTGATATATTTAGTGAAAATGAAGACGGACTTTTATATATAAGGTCAGAAGATGATTTGCTGACTTCAGGAGATTCTATAATTAAGCCGGATAGTGATGAAAAATACACAATAGGTCCGACAGATGTACTTGAGGGAGTGTATAGTATAAATAAGGGTTATACTTTATTTAAGAGAATTGAAGTGCTTTCCTCAGATGATGAATTTGATATAGTAAAAAAAGGAACTCCTTATGGTTTATCAGTTTATGACCATATATTACAAAAGGGAGCAGGTTATAATGAAAAGGAAGAGATATACTAATGATTAAAGAAAATATTATAAGGATTAACTCTGAACTTGATGAGATATGTGCAAGATGTAATAGGAAAAGAGAAAATGTAAATCTTATTGCAGTAAGTAAAACAAAACCTATTGATAAGATAAAAGAGGCTTATGATATAGGGGTAAGAGATTTTGGAGAAAATAGGGTAAAAGAACTTTTAGAAAAAAAGAAAGAACTTCCTGAGGATATAAGGTGGCATCTTATAGGGCATTTACAGTCAAATAAGGTAAAGCAGGTTATTGCAAATACATTTTTAATTCACTCCATTGATTCAATTAATATTTCAGATGTTATAGATTATGAGGCAAAAAAACAAAATATAGTAGTAAATGGTTTGCTTGAAATAAATGTTGCAAAAGAAGAAAGTAAGTTCGGTTTTATCTATGAAGATTTACTTAAGAAAATAGAAAGATTTGGTTTTTATAAAAATTTAAAGATACTTGGACTTATGACAGTAGCCCCTTTTGTGGAGAATGGAGAAGAAAATCGAGAAGTTTTTAGTAAATTAAGGCAATTCTCGGTTGACATAGAAAGTAAAAACGTTGATAATGTTTCTATGAAATATCTTTCAATGGGAATGAGTGGCGATTATAAAGTTGCTGTTGAAGAGGGAGCAAATTTTATAAGAGTCGGTACAGATATTTTTGGTAGTAGATAATGTAAAAGTTTAGTCATTCTATATCAGGTGGCTGAGTAACTATTAATAACTTGGAGGAATGGAGATTAGCATGAGTATTTTCAGTAAATTTATTGACAGTATGAAAATTACTGAGGATGAAGATGAAGTTAATGAGTTTTATGATGATGAAGATGAAATAGAGGAAGAAAAACCTCAAAAAACAAGTCTTTTTGGTAGAAAGTCAGAACCTGTTGAAGAGGAAGATGAGGAAGAGGAAACAATTTCAAGAAATAGAACCTCTGTAGCTAAAAAGACTTCTGTACCTGTAAGAAAGAAAATGGAAGTTTCTATGGTGAAACCTACCTCTGTTGAAGATTCAAAAGAAATTACTGAATTTTTACTCTTAGGTAAGGCAGTAGTTCTTAATATGGAGGGGATACATACTGAACTTGCTCAAAGAATAATTGATTTTACTTCAGGGGCAACTTACAGTATTGGAGGAAAAATGCAAAAAATTTCAAACTATATATTTATTGCAACTCCACCGTCAGTTGAGCTTTCAGGAGAATTTCAAGACTTACTAAATAGTATATCATCAGACGGCTCAGGTTTTGGTTTGCGTAAGTAAGATGAAAGATAAAGAAGAAATATTTCTAAAAAATAGATTGCTTGAGCTTTCAGATAAGGCAGCAATGCGAAATGTAGCAACACATAGTGTTTTTTTAAATTTGTATGAGCAGACAGTGCTTGGCTTAATTCAAAACAGCTTTTCAAATGTAAATATGAAAATATTTGGAGGGTATGAAGATGCAGAGCGAAGGCTTGTTTGCTTTGTTCCACGAAATGAAACAGATTTTGATTTTAGCTTTATTTCATATCTAAGAGTTGAACCTATACAACCTAAGTTTAGTGATAAATTAAGTCATAGAGATTTTCTTGGTGCTGTTATGAATCTTGGCATAGAAAGATTTATGATAGGCGATATATGTGTTGATGAAAATAATGCACACATTGTTGTATTAAGTCAAGTTGAGGAAACTATAATCAGTGAGCTTAATTATATAAAGCATACTAAAGTAAAAGTTATAAAAGAAAGTAAAGATGAAATTAGTTTTGTACAAAGAAGTAAAATTAAAAGTATAAACTTAGCCTCACAAAGACTTGATGTTGCTATTTCAGCAGTATTTAATTTATCAAGAAAATTGTCAAGTGGCTATTTTGAGGCTGAAAAAGTATTTGTAAATAATAAGATGACTACAAATCATTCATACATTATTAAGTCCAATGATTTGATTTCAGTAAGGGGGCTTGGTAGGTTCAGATATATTGGAAATGAGCATACTACTAGAAAAGGCAGACTATTATCAGAAGTGGAGATTTATTTATAGTTATGGAAAATGTCTTTAGAACAACTGTAAAATATGAGGGTAAGTTTGCTTATGATATAGTTATAAATGATAGCTTTAGTAATTTAAAATCAGAACTTGAAAAAATAAATCTTACTAAAAGAGATATTCTTATTGTTACTGATTCAAATGTAGGCAAGCTTTATTTATCAGAGGTTTTTGAGATTTTTTCTACATTTTCAAAAAGAGTTACTTCATTTACCATAAAGGCAGGCGAAGAAAGTAAAACACTTGATACAGTAGAACTTATCTATAAAAAACTTATAGCAGAACATTTTGATAAAAGTGGATATTTAGTAGCTTTAGGAGGGGGCGTAGTTGGAGATTTAACAGGCTTTGTGGCTGCAACTTACCTAAGAGGCATTTCCTATATACAACTTCCGACAAGTCTTTTATCACAAGTAGACTCCAGTATTGGAGGGAAAACAGGCGTAAATTTTAAATCTTATAAGAATATGATAGGTTCATTTTATATGCCAAAGCTTGTATATGAAAATGTTTTAACTTTAAATACTCTTTCAGAAAGAGAATTTTCCTCAGGCATGGCAGAAGTTATAAAACATGGACTTATAATGAATAGTGTATATTATGATTTCATTTACAAAAATTTAGATAATATACTAGAGAAAGACACTAAAACCCTGATAAGACTTTTAAGTAAAAGCATTATCATAAAAAAAGAAATTGTAGAACAAGATACCAAAGAAAATGGGATAAGAGCAGTTTTAAATTTCGGTCATACACTTGGTCATGCTATTGAAAAAGAAAGAAATTTTGCTCTTACACATGGAGAATGTGTAGCACTTGGAATGATGTCTGCATTTTTCATTATGCTAGATAGAAATATTATTATTAAAGCAGAACTTGAGTTTTTTATAGAAATGTTAAAGTCCTTTAAATTACCTTTTTATTGTGAAGATTTGGACATTGTTAAGATACTTGAATTTGTGGAAAATGACAAAAAGATAGAGTTTGGAAAAATAAAATTTATTCTCTTAAAAAAGATAGGAGAGGCTTACATTGAAACAAATGTTTCTAAAGAGGAAATGAAAGAGGCACTTTTAAAAATAGAAAGAAATAGGAATCATGAAAGATGAATAGAAAAAAATTGTTTATAGTATTTTTTGTGTTATCGGCTATCTTGATTTGGTTTGACCATTTTACAAAAAATCTTGCAGTACTGTCTTTAAAAGATAAACCTGCTATTGTACTAATTAAGGGAATATTGGAACTAAGTTATTTAGAAAATAGAGGTGCTGCTTTTGGAATGCTACAGGGAGCTAAGTTATTGTTTTTAGTTATTTCAATTATAGTTGTTATAGGAATAATCTATGTAGTTTATAAATTACCTCTGACAAAGAGATTTATTCCGTTATTTATAAGTTTAGTATTTATATTTTCAGGTGCAATAGGAAATCAAATAGATAGAATTATAAACGGATATGTGGTAGACTTTATTTATATTTCAGTTATTAATTTTCCTGTATTTAATGTAGCAGATATTTATGTAACTGTTTCAACAACAGCACTTGTGATTTTATTTGCATTTGTATATAAGGAAAAAGAAATAGGCTTTATCAAATGGCTTTAGTTTAGGAGATTGTAATGCTTGTAAAAGAATTTGTTTCAGATAATGAAAATGAGATTAGAATAGATGTGTTTTTAAATAATCACATTGAAGAATTGTCTAGGACCTATATTCAAAAGTTAATTAAAGACGGATATGCAAGTGTAAATGGAAAGCCCATAAAAAATAATTTTAAATTAAAGCCATTAGATAAGGTTAAATTAAATATTCCTGAAACTTCAGAACCTGATATAATTGGAGAAGATATACAACTTGATATTGTATATGAAGATGATGATGTTATTCTTATAAATAAACCTAAAAATATGGTAGTTCATCCTGCACCGGGGCATTATAGTGGAACTTTGGTCAATGCACTTATGAATCATTGTAAAAATCTTTCCGGAATAAATGGAGTTTTAAGACCGGGTATTGTGCATAGAATAGATATGGATACCACCGGCATTATAATTGCTTGTAAAAATGATTTAGCTCATAAGTTTATTTCAGAGCAGTTAAAAGTTCATTCTATAAAAAGAAAGTATAAGGCAGTGGTGCATGGCAATTTAAAAGAAGATGAAGGTGTTATTGATAAGCCCATAGGTAGACATGATATTGATAGAAAAAAAATGAGTGTAAATGCTAAACATTCAAAGCAAGCTATCACACATTATAAAGTAATAGAAAGGTTTAAATCTGCTACTTTGATTGAATGTGAACTTGAAACAGGTCGAACTCATCAGATAAGAGTACACATGGCAAGTATAAATCATCCCTTATATGGAGATAGTGTATATGGATATGATAAAGAAAAGTATCAATTAGACGGTCAGGTACTTCATGCTGAAACTTTAGGTTTTGTTCACCCTACTACAAAAGAATATATGGAGTTTAACGTTGAGATTCCTGAGTATTTTAAGGAATTGCTTAGAAAGCTTAGACTTGAAACATAAGGAGGATATATGGTAATTACAATAGGAAGACAAAGTGGAAGTGGAGGAAGAATGATAGGAGAGCTTTTGGCAAAAAGGCTTGGTGTAAAGTTTTATGACAGAGAACTTCTTACAAGAGCTGCAAAAGAAAGTGGATATTGTGAAGAGCTTTTTGAAAGTCATGATGAAAAGCCCACAAACAGCTTTTTGTATTCTTTAGTTATGGATACTTATTCATTGGGGTTTGGTTCATCAGCTTATATGGATATGCCTATTAACCATAAGATATTTTTAGCACAATTTGAAACTATTAAAAAAATAGCAGAACATGAAGATTGTGTAATTGTAGGAAGATGTGCAGATTATGCACTTAATAATTATAAGAATGTAGTTTCTGTATTTATTTCAGGAGATGATGAAGATAAAATTAAAAGACTTATGAGCTATACCAATATAACAGCTGATAAGGCTAAGGAGCTTATGATTAAAACAGATAAAAAAAGAGCAGGTTATTATAATTATTATACAAGTAAACGCTGGGGCGATACTAAAAGCTATGATTTATGTATTAACAGCTCAAGGCTTGGTATTGAGGGAAGTGTTGATTTGATATTGAGCTATGTAGATATAAAAAATAAAATAAGAAATACGGAGAAATAAAATGAAAAAAGAAGATTTAATAAAAGCAATACCTACCTTAGAGGAACTGTATATTATATATTCAGCTTTTACAAGAGTACCATATATTGAATGTGATAGCGAAACATTTTTAGACAAGGCTTTTTTCTTTTTCAAAGAGGAAGATGCAAAGGAGTTTTGCGAGAAATTGGCAGAGGAAAAAAGACAGGCAAGCGTAGTTAAGCTTGGAAATAAAGAGATGATATTACAAGCTTTTACAACATTATTCTTATATGGAATTGATGCTGTTGAAATGGTTGATGGCGAAGAAAGAACACTTTTAGAGTTATCAGAGTTTGTAAGAAGACCTGATATATCAAATATTCCACAAGAACAAAGACCTGTAGAAAACCCTACACTTAATTTAACTATAAATCATTTTCTACAAGAATTTAGACGTCAGGTAGAACCACCTACTTCTGAAAAAATTAGAGAGCTTGAGAGTGAAATGGTAGCAAATATCTTAAAATCAAAGTATTTGCTTCCATTTAGACCTAATGAAAATCCGGACGATAAGCAGGTTCAGCTACTTTTAGTAAAGGCTGATGAGGAAAGGTTTATGATACCTGTATTTACAGACGGATATGAGTTTGCAAAATTCAGAGGTGCAGATGAAAGCATTAAACCGACTGTAGCAAATTTAGATAATTTATTTTCAATAGTATTGCCTGAGAATACCATAGGCTTTGTACTTAACCCTGCCGGAGCAAGTTTGACGCTTGCAAAAGAGTGGATTGATAAGGTAAAGGAAAATAGAAAAGAGTTACAATAAAATACAGGGATTTATGATGTTAGGGTGTCGCAAAACTGATTTTTACAAATATTACTGTCTTATTGAGCCTGTGAAATTTTTTCTGTAAATTTGCCTTCTATGGTATAAAATTTACT
>CALALP010000079.1 GCA_937925515.1 uncultured Lachnoanaerobaculum sp.
AAGAAGTGTCGAAATCTCATATTATAATAAATATATATTTTTGTTTTCCAATAGGGAACAAATAAGATAGTAATATTAGTAAAATAAGTTTTCGACACTTCTTAGATAACTACTCTGCAGCAGCCCCATGATTATGCATATTTTTGTTATTTATCTCATAAATTTTTGGAGATATCCCGCAATATCTTTTAAATACTCTACTGAAATAGTTATAATCTTCAAAGCCAACTTTTTCACATATAACTGAAAGTTTAAAGTTATTTTCTACTAATAATTCCTTAGCCTTTTCCATTCTTAAATTTAATATACACTCTGTTATTGACATATTATAAGCTTTTTTAAAAACTCTTCTTATATAACTAGAATCAACATAGAAATGCCTTGCAATTTCAGATACACTTAAATTAGCTCTTGTAAAATTTAAAGCTATATAAGCTTTGACATTTTCAGCCATTAAGCCCTGCTTTTTCTTAAGCCCTTTTATAACACCATATTTCTTATCTAAATTGTCTTTTATCTTATAGACAACTTCTTTTATCTCTTCCTCTGAAAAGGGCTTTAGAATATAATCATTAACACCAATTTTTATTGCTTTTTTGGTAAACTCAAATTCTCCATATCCACTGACAATTACAATATAAATATCCGGTTTTATCTTTTTGGCTATTTTCCCAAATTCTATTCCATCCATAATAGGCATATTTATATCTGCAAAGACTAGAGCTATATCCCGGCTCTTAACTATATCTATTCCTGTCTTCCCATTATCAGCTTCAAAAACTTCAAATCCAAGTTCTTGCCAATCTATTACTGATCTAGTGTATTGTCTAAACAACGGCTCATCGTCCAAAATAAGTAAATTATACATATATTATCCTAAAACAATTTTTCAACCTGTTCTAAAATTCTATTTTCTAAAATTTTTGCCTCATCTTTTGACTTAGCACTTATGCTTATATAAAGTTTAAGCTTTGGTTCTGTACCTGATGGTCTTAATACTATTGATGAATTACCCTCTAAAATATACTTAATTACATTAGACTTTGATAGATTAATTCCTCTTTTATTATTTGAAACTATATCTGTTATTTCTGAAAGCAAATAATCCCGTACTTCTACTATTTTTTTACCTGTAAATTCATTAGGTACATTTTCTCTTAAAGATTTCATTATGTTCTGCATCTTTTTCATACCACTTTCACCCTCAAATTCAAAGCTATGAAGAGCATTTAAGCAGTAGCCATATTTTTGATATAAACTATCTAATACTTCAATAAGGGATTTACCTCTTGACATATAGTAGGCAAACATCTCTGCTATCATAAAACTGCCATTAACAGCATCTTTATCTCTAACATAACTACCTGTAAGATAACCATAACTTTCTTCAAAACCAAATATATATCGGCTAGTTTCATTTTTTGCTTCTAAAAGCCCTATCTGTTCACCAATAAATTTAAAGCCGGTAAGTACATCTATAATTTCCACTCCATAATCTTTGGCTACATTACTTGCCATATCAGTTGTTACAATAGTCTTTATACATACAGGTTTATCAGGCATTTTCCCTAGTTCTATTCTTCTCTTGCATATATAATCTAAAAGTAGAATACCAACTTCATTACCTGAAAGTAATGTATACTCATTATTATCCTTTACAGCTATTCCTACTCTATCACAATCAGGATCTGTTGCTATAAGTAAGTCAGCTCCCTCATCTTTTGCAACTTTAAGTCCTACTTCAAGTGCCTCTCTTATTTCAGGATTAGGGTATGGGCAAGTAGGAAAATTACCATTAGGAGTAGCCTGCTCTTTTACAATCACTATATTATTAAAACCATTATTTTTTAAACAAGTAGTTACACATTTAAGACCTGCTCCATACAAAGGAGTATAAACAATTTTTACATTTTTATTTATATCTTTTCCTGCGAGTGATTGTAAAGATACTTCATTTATAAATGCATCAAATACTTCATCAGAAATTATATTAATATCACCATTTTTTATAGACTCATTATAATCTGACATTTTTACATCTTTAAAAGTATCAACATTATTTATTAGCTCAAGTATTTCATCAGCTGCCTTAGTTGTAATTTGACAACCGTCAGATGCATATACCTTATAACCATTATACTTTGACGGATTATGACTTGCTGTTATAACTATGCCACCATCACAACCTAAATATCTGACTGCAAAAGATAAAGACGGTGTTGGCATCAATTCTTTCCACAAATATACTTTAATACCATTTGCAGCCATAACACAAGCTGCATGATGAGCAAATTTTTCAGAATTAATTCTGCTGTCATAGGCTATGGCTATTGAAGGGCTACTCCCTTTTGATAATAAATAATTAGCATATCCTTGTGTAGCTTTCCCAATAGTATATATATTAATTCTATTTGTACCTGCTCCGAGAACTCCTCTTAAACCCCCTGTACCAAATTCAAGCTCCTTATAAAATCTATCATTAATAGCTTCTTCATCATTAGATATACTTTTTAACTCCTCTGATAATTCTTTATCCTTAAGATTTTCAGATTTCCATATATTATAACTAATTTTTGATTGTTCGTTCATGTACTTTCTCCTATTCTAAAAAGTAATAGTAATATTACATACTCTACTTAGTATAGTAATAATATAGTCCTTTAAGTACAAACTTCTTTTATTGCTTATTGATATCTACTAGCTATACCATTAATAAAAGTTCCACTAGCCAAAATTATAAGACAGGCATACCTCTTATCTAATTCATTAAAAAAATATCCAATAACTATAACTAATAGAATAAATAAACTTACTAAATATTCTCCATCAAAAATTGAAGAACTATATCTTACATTAAACAAAGTAAATGCTATTATATTACAACATATTATAATGATAAGTGCTAATATTCCTCTATTTATATTATTAAATTCTCCTATACATTTATTTACTATAAAACGTACTGCAATAAATATCATTATAAGCGTTAGAAAAGAAAGTATATAACAAATTCCTTTCTTGTATATAATAGGAATTTCTAATTTATCTATTGGTAAAATATTTACTAGTTTCATCAAACATTGAAAAATATAATTTGCATTTCCAAATACATTTATCCCATTCTTTAAAGGCCAAACCCCTTTAAAGACATGTATATTTTTTAAGTGTATTCTAGGTATAAAATTTAGAATTAAACAAAAATAAATGTACATAGATTGGTTTATAATTAAAAACTTAGTAGTGTTATCTATAAATACTCTTATTATAATGTATGCAATACATGGTAATATAAACATCTCACCAACAAAATTATCTGAATATATTCCGGTTAAAATACATGAAAAAATTGATAATATAATTAATCTAGGATGATATCTTCTTCTACTTATATCTAGCATGGTTTTTACAATCAATAATCCTATTAATGTTCTCAATGTATATTTATATATGTGTGAACTCCCTAAAAGATTATTAAAGTATACCAAATTTGTTGCAATATTAAATTCGTTTACTAAATACGGAAAAATAATTAAATTTAAAGTAATCAAGCTAATAAAAAATTTAAAATTAAAATCCCTGGTAATATTATAAATCAATATTAAAAGAGAAGTCAGTATAATGCATTTTAGTATACCATAATATATAAAACTATTTTTTATAATCCAAAATGTGAAACTAGATAAAATAACTAGTCTATCTAAAAATAAATCTGTTTGTTCAGTCCAATTTGGATTTATTAAGGCTTTCTCTTTCCATACAATATATGGCTTTAAGTATATCCAGGACGATTTATTACTAACATGTTCTCTTAATACAAAAAAATCAAAATACAATATCAATACAATTTGAGTAATAAATAATATAATGAAAGCCCATTCATAAGGTTTTAATTGTTGTAACTTTTTCAAAAAATTTTGTTTTGTTTTAAAAAACCTCATTATTCTTTCTATACTACTCATAACTCACCTACCTTGATTCCAACTCTATCAAAAACATTACTTATACAATTACTAGTATTTACAGATATTATCTCTCCCTTAACAACATTTCCTAGCTCATTGCTCTTTTGTAATCTTTCAACAGTAAGCCAAAATCCCCATATATTATAATTTATTTTTGATTGTTCGTTCATGAGGGACTCCATTCTGATATGAATCATAGTTTTAATTATTACTTTATTTAAATATCCAAAATTTACTTAGAACATAATTTAATATTATAACTATTATATTCACAATAATTTTAGATAGCATATCATTAAAACTAATCTTATACACTAAAAACCACATAAGTGCAGTGTCAATAAAAAGTGTCATTAATCTAGCAAATGTAAAAGAAATCATTTCATAAATTGCCTTCTTAGTTTTCCACTCTTTGCTTTCAAAAACAAATACCTTGTTTGTTATAAATGCAAATACAAATGCAAAAAACCATGCTAAACAATTTGATATAAACAACCCTATACTAGCTTTTCTAACTATATAAAAACTAATAATATTAACAAATGTTGCCCCTGCACCAAATATACCATATAAAATTATTTCTTTATACTTCTTTATATAATCTAGTAACATTAGTTTATTCTCTTCCTTACTTAAACTTTTATTAAATATATTCTATAAAACTTAGTATAAGCTTATATAGACTAAAAATTTAAAAAATAAGAAATATCTTGAATTTAAGATATTTCTTATTATAAATATAATTATCTTTCTGCTCTTAAATTACTTGAATTGCAAAAATCATCATATGTAGCCCTAAGTCCATCTATAAGTTTTATTTTATATTTCCAACCCATTTGATTTAGCTTAGTTAAATCTAGTAGTTTCCTAGGTGTACCATCCGGTTTTGTTGTATCAAATACTATCTTACCTTTAAACCCAACCACTTCTTTAATAATTTCAGCTAATTCCTTTATACTCATTTCTTCACCAGTTCCAATATTAACAGTTCCTTCTCCTGAATAGTTTTCCATAAGGAATACACAAGCGTCTGCTGTATCGTCTACACACATAAACTCTCTTTTTGCACTTCCTGTTCCCCAAACAACAACCTCACTATCATTATTTACTTTAGCCTCATGGAACTTTCTAAGTAATGCTGGCAATACATGGCTATTCTCTAAATGATAATTATCATTCTTTCCATAAAGATTAGCAGGCATTACACTTATATAATTTGTACCATACTGACGATTAAGATATTCACAATATCTTAATCCTGATATTTTCGCTAGTGCATATGCTTCATTTGTCTTCTCTAATTCACCAGTTAAAAGACAACTCTCTAGCATAGGTTGTGGAGCTAATCTAGGATAAATACAGCCACTTCCCAAAAATAATAACTTCTTACATCTATTTTGGTAGGCAGCTTGTATTACATTCATCTCAATCATCATATTATCATACATAAAGTCAGCAGGATATGTATTATTAGCTCCTATACCACCAACTTTAGCGGCACATAAAAAAACATAATCCGGTTTTTCATTTGCAAAAAACTCCTCTACCTCCTTTTGTCTCCTTAAATCTAGCTCTGATGAAGTTTTAAAAACAAAATTCTTATATCCTCTTTCCTCTAAATTTCTTACTATGGCACTTCCTACCATACCTCTATGACCTGCAACATAAATTTTACCATTTTTATCCATTACACTATAACCTCCTATTTATTAGCTTTAATATTTAAATTATAATTCCCAAGTTGCTCCTGGCTTTAATAGCTTTCTTTTAGGTATAAACTTTACCTTAAAAGCAATCCTTAGATATTTAAAGGTCTGAAGCAGACTATTAGCTGATTCTCCTTCGACTCTTGCTGCCCAAGTAGACGGAATCTCATGTACCTTAACCCCTAACTTTATAGGTTTTAATCCTGTCTCTAAAAAGAAAGGATGTTTGTATTCTTCCCATTCAATTATCTGAAAAAGTTTTGTTGGAGCTAATCTATATCCAAATGTTATATCAGTCAACTTTACTCCATAAAAAATAGCAAATATTTTTTGAAAAATAAAGTTTAATACATACTTAACCTTATTATAACCATTAAAATTTCCCTTTATTTTCCATCTGGATGCTGTAATCATATCATTTGGATACTGTTTTGCCATATCAATAAAATCCTTAACTGAATGTGGATCAGTTTCTAAATCTGGTGCCATCATAAGTGTATGACTACCCTTGGCTAAATCCATTCCATCCATAACTGCTCCACCTGCAAAAGGTCTAGTTTGATATAATATATATAAAGGTACTCCCCTACTTTCTGAAATTTCCTTTGCTTTCTTAATAGACTCTATACTTTCATCTTCTGTTCTTTCACATACAATAGCAATAAACTCACATAAGTCTTTCTTATTACACTCATCAAGTATGATTTCTATTGTCTGTATAAAGGAAAATGTTTCATTAAGTGTAGGCAATAGTATTGACACTGAACTAAACTCTCTCACCATTATTTTTACCTCTCATAAATATCCTTTTTACCATCTTTCAATTCTACTCCTAAATCATACATACTTGCTAAAACTGTATCTTGAATAAAATAAAAACTATGCATAATATACGGTTTTATTACAAACATATCACCGGCACCAAAAATATGACCTTCTGTTTCTCCATCCTTTTCTAGCACAAGTTCCAACTTTCCACTAATAATATAAAATGCCTCTCTATTTAACTTATGATAGTGATCTCCACGTATTACTCCTTTTTTAGATTTTATAATATTAAATTGTTTAAAGTTATCATGTACTAGTTGTACTAAGCTCCCTCTATTATCTTCAAATAAAAAATCAGGTTTTATAATATCTACTAACATTTATCTATTTCCTTTACTAATTCCATAGCTGCCAACATACATAAATCCATATTTCTATAATTCCAATTTGCCCATCTACCTAACAATCTGAAACTTTTATCTATATTAAAATACTCATTAATAGCTTTCAGATTTATATTTATATTTTTATCATGTATTACATAAGCATACTTAGTAAACTCACTATCTATAACACTCTTAAAGCCAAGTTCTTCTGGCAAAATATTTTTATTACTAGCAAAATCTTTTGTAATTTCAAATCTATCACCAATAATTTCCATAGCTGCACAACCTTCTCCCTTATTTGGACAAGCATTTGGTGTCAAAGTACTTTGATAACCTACTCTATGTGATCTATAATCGTGTGATGGAACATAAAGCCAAGAAATATCCGTTTCAGGACAACTAAATAAAACCGTAGTTAAACTATTAAACTTTAAATCCTTTATATGTGTTACTACACTCTCAGGTAATGTCATAATACTTGGTAATTCAGGAAGTGGAATGGTTGAAATCACACTATCGTAGCCTACTTCATTATTTATATACCATTTACCTTCTTGTTTCTTTATACTTTTAACCTCTACCCCTGTCTGGATATTTAAACCATCAGCTATTGCATTTACCATGGTTTGTATTCCACCATGCAAAGGATAGTAAAATGTAGAATGTGGCATCTTTCTCTCAGAAGGATTTTTCAATAGCATAGATTTTATTAACTCTTTCTTAGTTGGAAGTGGCATCTTTCCTTGCACCCATTCCACTCCCATATTTTCCAATGGATATGACCATATCTTCTCGTTATATGGGATCATATATGCTTCTGCTATTGAATTTCCAAAATTCCATTTTAACCAATCTTTAAAATTATCTGGCTCTTTGCCTTGCTGGGACATAACAAAATCATACACACAATCCACTGCATCATCAATTTCCAATTCACATAGTGATAATTCAAATGGGTATGATACATACTTTCCTTTAAAATATATTTTTGCATTTCTTACCGTATACTGCCAGTTTTCCTTTGGTAGTAATGAAAACATCCAATCAACTACTTCTTTATGTTTAGAATTAAATATATGTCCACCATATGGATCATATAAATATCCTTGTGTAAACCTTGTTCTTGCTAATCCTCCTGGGGTTTCTGCTTTTTCATATACAGTAACATTATGTCCATTCTCTTTTAACCTTCTAGCTGCTGTTAATCCTGATACACCTGCTCCAAGCACTGCTATATTCATAATCTCTCCTTATCTAGTTAAAAACTCTGTATTATTTTTTACTCTTTCACGCCAATAATTTAATAAATCTAACATGGTTGTTTCAAAGTTTATTTCTGGTTTCCAACCAGTGTGTTTAGTAAACTTAGTACAATTTGGTACTTGTAAATCAGCATCTATTGGTCTTAACCTTTCTGGATCTACCTCAACTTTTATTTTATCTTTCATTGTAGACAAACTAATCAATTTTTGTAATGTATCACCAACCTCACATGTATAAGTACCACCAATATTATAATATTCTCCTCCAATAGGATTTACTGTAACAAGCATGTAATATGCTCTCACAGCATCTCTCACGTCTGCATAAGTTCTTAATGACTTAAGGTTTCCAACCTTAACAACTGGTTCTATCATTCCTGCTTCTATCATTGCTATCTGCTTTGCAAAAGTAGACTCATGGAATACATCACCTCTTCTTGGTCCTGTATGTGTAAACATCCTTGTTGTCATGATAGTCATTCCATAAGCTTCTGCATAATATCTTCCTAATAAATCAGTTCCTACCTTTGATATAGCATATGGAGATGCTGGATGAAATGGACAATCCTCATCTATTCCATCTTCAGGTTTTTTTTCTGCTGGTATCTTTCCAAAAACTTCTGATGAAGCACAAACATGTATTATTGGGCTATATTCTTTATCAGAATCCATAACTATCCTAACTGACTCTAATAGTCTTGATGTTCCAAGTATATTGGTATTCATTGTATCTATAGGAGCTGTAAAACTTGTCATAGGGTAACTCTGTGCTGCTAAATGAAATATGTATTTAGGTTTTATATTTTGAATAACATGTAAAAGTGAAACCTGATCATTTAAATCTGCATATTCAAAATAAACCCTATCTTTTTTATTTACTCTATCTATAAGATGTTGTACATTATCTAATGGACTTCTCCACCTACATACACCATATATCTCCCAATTAGTATTCTTTAGTAAAAAATCACATAAATGTGAACCTACCATTCCAGTAATACCTGTAATCAATACCTTTTCATTCATATTAATATTCTCCTTTACCCATAATTCTCTTAATTATCGCTTCTTTACACTCTCTACATCAAAGTCTTCTGATTTATAATACATTATCCTAGATCCTCCATTTTCAAAATCAAATGGAACATGTAAAAGATCTTTAAATGCTTCTTTTACCTTTTCTTGCTTATCTTCTTCAACATAAAAGAGCATAAAACCACCACCTCCTGCACCAAGAAGTTTACCACCAATAGCTCCTGCATTTGTTGCAATTTTATAAAGATCATCAATACTATTATTGGAAATATTATCTGTTATACCACGCTTTAGCTTCCAAGTATAATCTAATAGTTTACCAAATTCTATAAGTTCAGTTTTTGATGTAAGTATCTTTTCAGCTTCATTTACAAGATTTTTCATTTCTATAAGCTCATTTACCTTGTTTTTAGTAGCCTCTTTTTGTTTTACTGCAATATCACTAGAGAACCTTGAAAATCCTGTAAAAAATAACATCAAATTTTTATTAAGTTGTTTCTTTCTTTCTCTTGAAATAATAATAGGATTTACCCTATATCCCTCATTATCAAAATCTATCCTATTAAAACCTCCAAATGAAGCAGCTATCTGATCCTGTATTCCACCACTTTCATTACACAGTACTCTTTCAAGATATATAGCATCATCTGCCAATTTCCTTTTATCAGCGTACTTACCTTTAAGAGCATAACAAGCACTAATTAAGCCTACTGCAAAAGAGCTACTTGAACCTATCCCAGAACGTGCAGGCAAATCTGCTTCATATACAACCCTAAGTTCATGCATATCAAGATATTTCATTGCTTCTCTTACAGCTGGATGTTTAATTTCTTCAGCAGTATTAGTTCTTTCTATAACATTGTAAGTTATTTGATTTGAATAATCAAAAAAACGTGGTAAATGTCTCACTGTAACATAACAATATTTATCAAATGATGTTGAAATTACACTTCCTCCATGCTCCTCATAAAACTCTTTAAAGTCCGTACCTCCTCCAAAAAATGACATCCTAAAAGGTGTTTGTGTTATAACCATTATATTAAACCATTCCTTTCTAAAATTTTATATTAATAATCTTATTTCCTAATATATTCTGATAACCCTAAACTCTGATCATTTCCTATTAAATTAAAATTCTTATCTAAAACTTCCCTATCATATTCTGTCATAGGTTTATGTACCTCAAATAAATAAATTTTTTTAATATCTTTAATATCTATTCCTTCTAAAGTATTTACATTTTTAATTAAATCATACTTCCCATTATGGGTAAGATAATAATTCCAACCATCTGAATAATAAAAAGTTGCTACTACTAATGTATCTTTATTATATATATCTCCTTTATATAAAAGTGCATCTGCAACTTCTCTATATGGCTGATAAATACTTTCTACTTCATTTTTTATATTTACAATAGAATCTATTCCTGACCAAATAAATAAAAATACTCCTGCTAAACAATACAATACCCCCTTCTTTATATTCAAGTTAACAAAAAGAAGATCTAAACTCTTTATTAATCCATATGATGATAAAATAATAGCTAAAGGCAATAACTCAAGAAAATATCTATGTACCCAAACTGAAGCTTCAGGCTTAATATACTTAGAATATACATATGATACAAAAATAACAACTACTATTACACTAAATAAGCAAATATTAAGTTCCAGCTCAATATCATCTTTTCTATTATCTTTAATTTTTATTAAAGCCTGATAGACTACACTTAAAACTCCAACAATAAATGTAAAGTACAATATATTTTGATTTGAAAATAGCCATATAAATAAGTCTCTTATACTTAATAAATTAGGTACTTCTGGCCAAAAAGTCCCTCCATACATTCTTCTTGCATTTATAAGTATTGTTATAAACCAAGGTAAAAATATAATTCCTGTAATAATGTATGGTATTATATAATGCCAAGAACTTCTTTTTTTGAAAAATCTTAATGTTTCATATAAAAATATCCCTAGACACATCAATATTCCAAAATAATGCGAGTTTATAACAACTAACATAGCCAAACTATTTATTATTATAGATTTCCTATTTAGCTTAAATCCACTTTTCCATTTAACTATTAAAGAATATATAACAAATGTAGAAGCTGTAATAATAAACCCATAAGCTCTAACTGTATATGCAGATGTTGTAAATAAAACAGAAGAAGTTATTATCATAATTTCAGCAATAAGTCCAATATACTTATTCCATCCTCTCCTTACTGTTACTGCAAGAAGATAAAAACCTATTGTATTACAAACTATACTTGGTATTCTTAACCACAGACTTAACATTTTGGGTCCTATTGGTATAAGTTTAGACCAAAAATGATACACCAATGGGAACAGTGGTGCAGTAGTAGGATCATCATGCCACATATAATAAAATACCCTTGACAAAGATAAATCTTTACTTGCAAATCCCATAGTAGCAGTATCATCAACCCAAATAGAGCTTTTATCTCCATAAACCATTAAGAGTAAAAAACCTATAAATGCAATCACTAAATATACTATTGTCATTTTATTTTTCTTAATAAAACTTAAAATTAAATCTTTTTTTAAAAATAACAATAGATACAATATCATTGATATTATAAATTCTATACTTACAAATGGTATATTATAAAAAGATATATTAGTATCTTCAAGTGCAATCTCTAAGTTATCTCCAGATTCATTATTGCTATAACAGTCTATAACCTTTCCACTACTATCATTTAATTTAACTTCACATTTACCTGACCATTTATCTGAATTGAACACTATATATCTACTTGTTCCCTTTTTCAATTTTATCTTTATTTCACTAGTAAGATTCTTTTGTCCATATGTTCTCCATCTTTGTACTCCATACATATCTAGCCAAGTTCCACCTATAACTTTATAACTTAAATCTGATTTGCCTTTTTTTATTCCTTTAAATACTATTTCATTTCCTTCTGCAAATTCTGATTTATCATTTAAAGCAACTATGGTTATTGTGTCTGATGGATATAGCATAAGATGATTTGCAATATACACAGTTGTCATTACTAAGATAGTAAGTAAAGCTGATATAACTAATTTATATTTGTCTTTTTTTATAAATCTAATAAATAAAGCAAAAGCTATCAAACCCAAAATTAAATATAACATGCTATCCCCCATAATAATATTCAAAAATATAGTATACATAGTCTTAACACATCACTTAATAAAAAGTACCATATTGTCTTTATACCACCAATCTATATCTGGATTATTTTTAAATTGTTCTCTTATATCAACCCATTTATAGCCCCTGCTACTGAATTTATCAATCCAATATTCTATTGGTTGTTCATTTACATGTCCATCTCCACCTTGCCCTACATGTGCAGCTGAAAAGAGTATTTTATCAGAATGCCTACATATATTGTCAATAAAATTATCTGCATACTCTTCATCTATATGTTCTGCAACTTCAAGAGAAATAGCCATGTCAAATTTTCTTCCTAAATCAATAGACTTTGTTAAATCAAATGGAATAAAACTGCTTCCATCTATCATAAGCATATCTCTATTAACATAATCTCCATCTACTCCTACAACTTCTATATTCCTATTTATAGCTTTTGCAGCTGCAAGCCAAGTACCTGTCCCACAACCAAAATCAACTATACTCTTAGGTAACAACTCCGGAAGAAGTTTTTTCAAAACATTTAATCCAGAAACAAAAGAGCTATATTGGTTATCTTCATAAAAAATATCTCCATAAATATCATTAGATACATTATTATCTTTACTATTATTTAATGAATATATTTTAGATAATTTTCTTTCTATATTCCATACCCTCTTCAATATCTCTTTTTTAAGGTAAATCTCAGCTTTCCATGCCCTACTATCTATTTGATGTGCTAGATTTTCCTCTGTTTTCCAAATCCTACTATCAAATGTAGTACTTAAATTTTCTTCAGCTTTCCATGCTCTGCTATCTATTTGATGTGCTAGGTTTTCTTCTGTTTTCCAAATCCTACTATCAAATGTAGTACTTAAATTTTCCTCAGCTTTCCATACTCTGCTATCTATTTGATGACCTAAGCTCTCTTCAGTTTTCCAAATTCTACTATCAAATGAACTACTTAGATTTTCTTCAGCTTTCCATATCCTACTATCTATTTGATGACTTAAATTTTCTTCAGTCTTCCAAATCCTACTGTCAAATGAACTACTTAAATTTTCTTCGGCTTTCCATACCCTATTATCTATTTGATGACTTAAATTTTCTTCAGCTTTCCAAATCCTACTATCTATCTGTTGGCTTAAATTTTCTTCAGCTTTCCAAATCCTACTATCTATCTGTTGGCTTAAACTGTCTTTATATTTTGAAAATTCATCTAGCTGATATTTTAATTCATCTATGCTTTTTATAATTTTACTAAATTGTTCATCCAATTTTCTATCTAAATCATCTACTTGTTTGCGTAGCTTATATGTTGTTGTATATGTAAAAGGCTTATAGAGAATTTGTAATATTTTTTTTATAAATGATTTAAAACTATTATCTTTATCCAATTAGTACTCCCTCTTTCTTGATTTTAAAAGTAACATATCCTTATTTAATGAATCTTATATAAATTTCTTCTAAAATATCTTATAATCATCAATATCATAGCCATAATTCGTATACTAGATAGTTTAGCAAATTGGTATTTAATATTTTTCATTTTATCTAAAATATGCTTTTTGGATTTAATTATATTAACTGCCCTTTTCCTATCTTCCTTAGGTAAATCATATATCATAACAAAGGATAATATATATTGATCTAGTAGTCTTTCATATAAAACCTCTTTAACTTCTGAGTTACTTAATTCTACTTCCAATATAGAATTTTCTAATATATTACATAAATCAATTATATGTTTTAAGCTAATATTGTTTGCAAGTGAGTCCACTCTTCCTATTCTATATTCATAATATGGTAAATGTGAGAAAAAAATCCTTTCAGCTTTTAAAATTGACTTTGTAGAATAATCAATATCTTCACTAAATATACCTTCTATAAAAAATAAGTCATTTTTTAATATAAAATCTAGTTTATAGATGTATTGCCAAACATTCCAATAATTTCTCCTATTATGTAAGAAACTACGCAAATATCTCTTATCTTCTATAACTCCTCTATCCTCTATTGATGACTCCACATACGATATATTTCCATTTCTATCAATTACTTTATAATCTGAGATAAGAATGTCAAAATCATAATCAAAATCTTTAATTTTTATATATCTAAGTAAACTCGAAAATAAAACATCATCTATCAAATCATCAGAATCAAAAAATACTACATACTTTCCCTTTGCTATTTTAATACCACAATTTCTAGCATTAGAAAGTCCCTCTCCCTCTTGATAAACTAGTTCTATCTTGTCTTTAAACTCTTCCTTGTAAGATTTTGCAATCTCAACACATTTATCCTCAGAGTCCCTCAATATCAATATTACTTCATATAAAGCTCCTCTACAACTAAGCATACTATCTAAAAACTTTTCTAAGTATCTTTCAACTTTATATACAGGCACTATAATACTAATAAACATACAAACTCCAATATTATTTAAAAATATACTCTCTTAATTTCTTAAATATTTTTCTTATCTTAGGTATAATTCCCTTATTTTCTTTCCAAAAATAATATAATCTATTTAACTTTGGATTTGTGTAATACTTGGTTCTAAATATTGAATTTATATCATTGTTTTCTACATCAACCATACGGTTAAATGGTTCTCCAACTCTTGCCCAAAACCACTTAGCTCTTATAGACCTAAGAAGTGCTGTCTCATCAAATATTTTTTTATCTTTATTAGCATAATATATATTTAATAATTCTTCTTCTAATGCTCTATATTGTCTTTCTACCTCATCTTTATCACTTATTCCAAAGAAGTCATTTCTCCAATTACAAAAAAGAAATCTTCTATCACTTGGAATCTCATATCCTAGAGTTTGTTTTACTGCTTTTGCTGCTAATTCTCCACTTTCCTTATGAAGTCTATCTTTCTTTTCTAAAGTTATATTATCTTCACCTACTCTATATTCACCTAAAACTTCCGGTAAATTAGCTATTTCTCCATGGCATATAACTCTTCCCCAAAGTTCAAAGTCTTCTGCTAAGAACTTATTATTATAGAATAACTCATTCTCTATAAAAACTTTCTTTCTAAGCATAAGTGTAGAATGACATAAATCACAAAAAAACAACATGTTTGATTTACATTGTTCTTTTTCTATTGGTGGTTTATGCACCCAATCTGTATCAACTCCAAAATGATGTTGATAAGTTCCAAGTACAATTATATCTGGATGACTATCCATATATTCTACTTGTTTTTTTAATCTATCAGGATGTGATAAATCATCAGCATCCATTCGTGCAATATATTCACCTTTAGCAAGTCTCATTCCCTTATTTAGGGATTCAGCTAATCCTAACTTTATATCATTTTTTATAAGTTTTATTCTAGGATCTAGAGTACAGTATTTTTTTATTATATCTGTACAAGCTTTACTTGACCCAAATTCATCAATAATCAACATTTCCCAATCAGTATAAGTTTGTGCAATTATACTATCCATACATTCTGATATATATTTTTCACTATTATAAACAGGTAACAATACAGTAACTTTTGGCATAATTATCTCCTCATATATTCTTCATACTCATCGCAGATTTTTTGAGTATCTCCATACCCAAACATCTGTCCTTTCTCTAACCATAAAACCTTTGTACACATTTCTCTTATTTGATCAATAGAATGAGATACTAATATAGTAGTAACTCCACTATCAAAAAGTTCTCTCATCCTTTTCTCACTCTTAGCTCTAAAAGCCATATCTCCAACTGATAACACCTCATCTAAGATAAGTATATCCGGAGTTACAAATGATGCAAGTGAGAATGCAAGTTTTGACTTCATACCTGAAGAAAGCTTTCTAAATGCAACATTTTCAAATTCTTTTATTTCAGAAAAATCAATAATCTCATCATATTTATCTTTAATAAATTTCTTTGTATAACCAAGTAAAGCTCCTCTTAAATATACATTTTCTTTAACTGTCATATCATCATCGAAACCTGCTGTAAGTTCTAGTAATGGTGCTACCACTCCATCTACTCTTACACTTCCCTCTGAAACAGGCATTATTCCTGAAAGTACCTTTAATATAGTAGACTTCCCTGAACCATTTGACCCTATTATCCCAAGTAACTCTCCTTTTTCTACTTGAAATGATATATCATTTAATGCTTTAAACTCTTTTGTAATAGTTTCTCTTTTCATTTTTCTAATAAAAAATTCTTTCAAGGAAAGTTCTTTAATATCTCCAAGAATATATGTTACTGACACATGATCTACATATATCATATCTTTCTCCAATTCTGCTATCTTTACAATTCTTTCTATATATAATACAGGAACATATAATTATATTTTTTATACATGTACATTCCTATTCTTAGCATAACAAGTGCATAAAAAACACAATATAGATTATAATTTAAGGATGGAATCTTTGCACTTATAACTATTTCTCTAATATAATTTATATATAGAAATACAGGATTTAAATATATTAGCTTACCAACTATACTATCTTTAAATATGGATACATTATAAAATATAGCCGAAAAGTACATAAGTGCAAGTGTAAATATATCATACAAGTACTGTATATCTTTAAAAAATACAAACAAAGCTGATAATATAAGTCCTGTTCCTATAATCAATACAAAAAGACAAGCTATTGGTATTATAATCAATATAAATTTCCAAGTAAAAGGAATCTTATAATATGCTACAAACATAAAAAAGATAACAAGAATCAACAAAAAATTAATTGATGCCGCCATTACCTTAGAAATTAAAAATAAATATTTGGGTGCATTTACTTTGGTGATTATACCTGCATTAGCTATAATTGACTGCATTCCGTTGTCTGTTGCCTCCCTAAAATAATTAAATACAAGTTGTCCAGCAAACATATAGACTGTATAATATTGCATTGTTTCACCAAATACTCTATCAAATACAAAGGACATAACAATTAATTGAAACATTGGTGCAACCATACTCCATAAAATTCCTAGAATACTTCTTTTATATCTCTTATTAAAATCTCTTTTTACTAATTCAGTAAACATAAAGTTATACTGAGAAACCTTTTTTTTTATAACATCCATAAATCTCCCTACTAAAACTTTCCAAATTTTCTCAGTTCTAGAAATATACTATATCTTAATACTATAAATATAACCACTAAAATCCCTATTATTATATTAAACCATATTTTCTATAATTATCAATCATTCTAAAATTTTATACCTATTGAAGATTAAACTTGAGATATTAATAAGTATAATTTATCTGCAGAAATAGTTAAAAAATAATCTGATTATATAATTCTATATATAATACTTAGTTAACCTTTGTTGTATATAAATCAAATAACTTTGTAGAATTACCATTTTCAGTATCTTCGTAACAATCCATAGTTTGATCACCATTCCATGAAATAACCTCTACAATTCCACGCCATTTATTTGAGCTAAAAATCAACTGAACTTCATCATTAACCTTAAACTCTGCATTAATAGTATCTTTTATTTCATTTATTTTATCATAACTTCTCCACTTTAAATAGCCATCTTCTTTAATCCATCCATCACTAAAATATTCAGAGGGATCATAACCTTTTCCATTTATTATAACTTCTTTTAGCCATATTTCAGAGCCTAATGCACTCTCATTATGTGTGTCAGTTGCTTTTATTTGAACCTTTCCAAACTCACTAGACCTATTATTCATGAGCCAAATACACACAATAAGTGCTAAAGATCCCAATATATATATCACTTTTTTAAGAGAAATTGGCATGATAAGTACTAAAATTCCTATAAGTAGTGCAACTGTAACTAAAACCGTATTCATAAACCTCTTCCTATGCTTTTAAGTGTTCTATTCCTACAAGCTCTCTATAAAATAAGCTCATAATAAGATGATCAAAAATCATATGTATATCTTCAGTAGTCTGCATACTCATCACATCTACATGTAGAGATATATCTGAAAGTTCTTTTAATTTTCCACCTTTATATCCTGTAAGACCTATAATTTTATTACCACAAGACTTAGCATACTCCACTGCATTAATTACATTTTTAGAATTTCCACTTCCGGATATTGCTATTACAATATCTCCTTCTTTTATAACACCTTGAAGTTGAAATCTAAACACTTCTTCAAATCCTATATCATTAGCAATAGCCATAATAGTAGCTACATTATCATTTAGACACTGAAACTTAAATTTAGGTTCATTTTTGTTAAAAAGGTATTCACTTACACCTTTATTAAAATCATTTTGATAATGTGAAGCAGTAGCTGAACTTCCACCATTTCCAAAAATATAAATAGTGTTCCCTGCTTTTCTAGTTTCATCGATAAGATTTGCAACTGCATTTATTGCTTGAACATCAAGCTTTTTAAGTGTTTCAATTTCTAATTCAATATACTTTTTTATTTCATTTGTGTAATCCATATTAACCTCTCAATATCTTATTTTTTATTACTCTTTTATATTAATAACATTTTCAACAGTTAATTCTACTGCTTTATCCGATTCATGTTTGGCTTTCCAGCCTGTATTATGTATCTTACTTAAATCATATTGGAATTTAGGAACATCGCCTTTCCAACCACCTTTTCCACCGGTGTAGTTATAAGGTATTCCTTTTAAGCCCATCTTCTCAGTAACTATATTTGCAATAGCAGTAACTGAAGTTTGTGTAGTAACTCCAAGATTATAGATAGTTATTCCTGTTTCTTTTACATCTTTAAATCTAACTATAGCCTCTACTAAATCACTTACATAAATATAAGGCTTTGTTTGTGTTCCATCTCCTAAAATAGTAAGTTGTGTAGAATCTGCTTTTAGTTTTTTTATAAAATCAAAAATAACTCCATGAGTTAATCTAGGCCCTATAACATTTGGAAATCTAAAAATTAAAACCTTCATATCATTCATATAACTATAAGCACTTATTATAGCCTCAGAACCTAATTTAGAAGCTCCATAATATGATATAGGTCTTAAATCCGGCTCTAATTCTGATACATTTTTTCCTTCTTTCTCACCATATACTGCTGATGTAGAAGCAAAAAACATCTTTTTAACTCCATGTTTTCTCATGCATTCTAGTAAATTAAAAGTAGTTGTATATGTATTTTTATACTCTATAATCGGATTTTCAGCACTTGCTTGAATATCAGAATTAGCTGCTAAATGATAAACATATTCTATTTTCTCATCATTAAATATTTTATCTAATGCTTCAATATCACATAAATCTTGTTCATACAGCTTAAAATGAGAATTATCTTTTAGATGTTCTATATTTTTTTTAGTACCGATAAAGTAATTATCAACACAAACTACCTCATCTCCATTTTTTAAAAGTAAGTCTATTAAATGACTACCTATAAATCCTGCTCCTCCTGCCACTAAAACTTTCATTTATCTCTTCCTTTCTAATCCCAATATTTATCTCCAATATAAATCACACTTGTTCCATCACTTTCAAATTTAAAATCTATTTCTTTTAGTTTTATATTTTCTCTAAGCTTATCTTGTTTATCTTCCTCACAATAAAATAGCATAAAGCCTGCTCCACCTGCTCCAAGAAGTTTACCACCAAGAGCACCACTCTTTATAGCTAATTCATAGCATTCATCAATCATTGGATTAGCTATACCTGAAGCAAGTTCTTTTTTTAATCTCCATCCCTCATCTAATATTTTACCAAATGAAGATATATCATTTTCCTCAAGTGATGATTTCATATCCTTTGCCAAATCACACATACGAAGAAGATTCTTTATTTTATCTGCCTCTGTTGCATTTTTGGACTGCTCTTTAAGTATATCATTTGCTGAACGAGTTTTCCCGGTATAAAACATAATTAAATTTTTTTGAAGGTTACTGTATGTTTTTCCATTCATAAGTACAGGTTGACTGGAAACAGAGCCATCTTTATTAAATGCAATAAAGTTAAGTCCACCTAGTGCTGCACCATACTGATCCTGTTTTCCTATTGGAGAACCTAATTTTTCAATTTCTATCTCACAGGCAAGTTTAGCTAACTTATTTTTTGAAACATACTTTCCCTTATAACTATACAAAGTATTTAATAATCCAACAGTAAATGTACTTGATGAACCAAGCCCTGTACCTCCCGGTATATCAGCAGAAGAAACAATCTCTACTCCTGAAACATTTAAATCTGTTAGAACTTGCTTAAAAATCTTATGCTTAATGTCTTTTATATCATCTACCAGTTCATTTTCTGAATACTTTAAAAGTGTTTGATTCTCATTAAAATATGGATGAATAGAAATATAGCAATACTTATTAATAGATGTACTTAATACACAACCTCCATAATTTTCATAAAAACTAGGCAAATCACTGCCTCCACCACAAAAACTAACTCTAAAAGGTGTCTTTGTAATTATCACTCTTAGTTCCTCCTACTATATCTTATTTAAACATATTAAAGCTTATAAATTTACTTATATCTTCATCTTTTTATTACTTCGCTACTGAGCATACTATATCAAGATTTCCCTCAAACTTTACATCATCACACTCAGAAGTAATTATAAAATGATCTCCCTTTTTTATATCATAATTATTTACCTTACCACTACCTTCAATAATTGATACACAGATAAAAGGAGTTTCTCTTTTCAAAATCATACTGCCATCTATCTTATATCGGTCAACTGAGTAATACTTACAATCTATATAATGTGTATGCTCTCCATATAAAGTTGTTTCATTTTTAATACTTACTTTTTCACCGCTGAAAGGTACTTTTATACACTCTAAGCTTTCTTTTAGATGAAGTTTTCTAGGTTTTCCGGCTTGAAGTCTATCATAATCATAAACTCTAAAAGTTATATCACTATTTTGCTGAGTTTCTAATATTAAAGTTCCTTTTTTAATTGCATGTAAACAACCCGGTTCTATTTGAAAGAAATCGCCTTTCTTTATAGGTATACTTCTTATAAATTTATTCCAAAGTTTGTTATTTACCATATATTCTAATTCTTCTTTGTCTTTAGCATTATGACCTATAATAATTTCAACGTCCTCATCACAATCAAGTACTAACCAACACTCTGTCTTACCCAATGCTCCCAAATGGTAATTAGCTGCATATTCATCATTTGGATGTACTTGAATTGAAAGATCATTATTGGCATCTATTATTTTTATAAGTAGTGGAAATATATCCCCTTTAAAATTTCCAAACAATTCTCTATGTTCTTTCCAAAGCAGGCTTAAGGTCTTTCCTTGATACTTAGTATTCTTTATTACACAATCTCCATTTTCATGTGCTGCGATTCCCCAACATTCGCCGGTAGTTTTAGTTGGTAATTGATAACCAAATACTTTATTTAATTTAGTCCCACCCCATATCATATCCTTGAACACAGGTTCTAAAAAAACTATATCATTAAGCATAAATCTCCTATTCACATCACTAATTAATTATTTGAACTGTTTAAGTATAATACAATAGTTCGTTTCTGGCAACCTTTCAATGCCTAATTTATCCATTTTCTTTACTAAATATCTAAAAATACTTAAAAAAATAATAAAAGCACCCTGCAAAATAAACTTTTCATACCAATAAAGTCTATTTTCAGAATGCTTTTAACCACCAATTAAATACTAGCTAACTCTTTTCCTGCCTCTCTGAGCTTATCTGCTGTTTCATCATCAGGTTCAAGGACACATGTAATTCCCTCTCCACCTAATATCTTAGCTCCAAAGCCTTGCATTTGCTCTGCCCAAGTTCTGATAAACTCACCGTCGCCCCAATCATGAGAACCAAATAAAAGAACTGTCTTACCCTCTAGCTTGCCGTCTAATGCCTCTACTAAAGGTTCCATATTTTCTTCATCAATCTGCTCTGTGCCTGATGCAAAACTTCCTAGTGCAAATGCTGTTTCCTTTAATAAATCTTCTGCATTTGCATTTGATGCCTCAATAAGTTCTGCCTCTTTACCTGCCGCCTCAATTCCCTCAACTACAAACTTTGCCATAGCCTCAGTATTTCCTGAATTACTTGCATAAACAACTAATACCTTTTCCATATTTTTCTCCTCATCTAATTGTGTTTAAATTTTTGAATGTTTAACATAGTTCATGGTTAAACTCTCAATCAAGATAAATATACCACTTATTTGCTTTATGCACAATAGTTTTTTTTACTAAAAAATTGTGCAAAATGAATTTTTATTCTAAAAAACAGCAGAACCCCATAACTTGAGATTCTGCTTTCCCTAAATATTTTCTTATGAAACTTGTCTTCCTGCGAAGTTTGAAGTTGGTTGAACTAAAAAGTAAATAAGTACTATCCAACCTATAAAAGGTACTAATGATATGAATATCCATTTCCAATCTCTGCCTGTATCTCTTAGTCTACGAACTCCTGAAGCAAGTGAAGCAATACCAATAGCTAAGGTTACTACATTTGCAACCAAGCCTCCTATAACCGGAACACGACTAATTATAACATTAACTATAAATGCTATGACAAAATTAACTAACACCGGAATCCAATGTCCTTTTACAGATGTTCTATCCTCAAAATTAAATAAATTGTTTAAATATACTGTATAATAGTCTATAATGCTATTTGTGTTCATACAGCTACCTCCTTTGTATTATTCTAATAACAATAAACCCATTTGCATTATACATTATAAAAAAAATTAATACTAGTTTTATTTTTATAATAAATATTTAATATTAGCTAAAGTTACTTAATTACAAAACTCTACTCTACCTGTAAGCCACACTATTCCTTTAAATCTTCTTCCGGCCTTAGGTTCGCCTACTAAATCTGACTTATTAATAAGAATATGCATTATTATATCATTACATTCTATTTTAAAATCATAGATTTCTTCCTTTGTAAATACATTGGTTCTTGTTTCTATTGAAATAATATTTCCTAATATACTATAAATCTCTGTTTCAAAGCCATAAGGGATAAAGCTTGTATCTATGTACCTATAAATATCTTCTCTGATATTTCTTGAATTTACTAAATTATAATTTGTCATATCCTCCATAGCAAGACTTTCGATAGCTGTTTCATCTCCCCTTTTAGCCGCATTTATAAGTTCACATCTATCTCTTCTAATTTTTTCTTGGTTTTTCTTTTCTATTTCAGTCTTTTCTATTTCCATTATTATTTTGGCTGACTTTGAAAAGCCTGCTAGATAGCTTTTATTAGCTCTTAAAGGTATTGAATTATACATTCTATCTAAATATTGACCTACATTATCAAGTCTATATATGATAAGTATTCCTACTCTACTATCAGATATTGAGCCTGTGCAAAGATTATCAACGGTATGTTTATGAATGTCTACATATTCTGTTGAACTTAAGTCATTATTGCATACATAGGGATAATAATTGTCCATTTCAAACTCGCCAATATCAGATACGCCTCCGATAAAGCACACTCCCATGCCACTTCCTACTTCTGCTCTTATTTCATATAAGACTTCTCCATAGTCATATTTAATGGCATAAGCATTATTAACATATCTTCTTTGTAGCATATATAAAAGTTTATTAATATCTGATCTTGTTTTATAGGAGGAAAATCCTATTGTTCTTAGATACTCGTGCATTTAGCTCTCCTATATTATTATATTTTTATTACACGCAGCCTTGTGCTATCATTGCTAAGGCAACTTTTTCAAAGCCTGCAATATTTGCACCTATAACATAATTTCCACTAGCACCATATTTACCTGCTGCATTTTCTACTTTTTTAAATATATCTTTCATTATATTTTTAAGTCTTTCATCGACTTCTTCAAATGTCCATGACAATCTAATTGCATTTTGGCTTTGCTCAAGTCCTGAAACAGAAACTCCACCTGCATTTGCAGCTTTTCCCGGCATAAATAAGATATTATTTTCAATTAAATAATTTGTTGCCTCTAATGTTGTAGGCATATTTGCTCCCTCTGCAACTGCAAAGCAACCATTTGAAACTAGGACTTTTACTGCCTCTAAATCAAGTTCGTTTTGTGTAGCACAAGGAAGATATATATCACATTTTAAATTCCATATACCTTTTCCCTCTGTGTAGATTGCATTTGGAACTTTCTTTACATATTCACTTATTCGCTCTCTTCTTACTTCCTTAATTTCTTTAATGACATCGAGATTGACTCCATTTTCATCATAAATATAACCTGCTGAATCACAAAGTGCAATGACTTTTGCTCCAAGTTGCATTGCCTTCTCGGCTGCATATATAGCTACATTTCCTGAACCTGTAACTACAACTGTCTTACCTGAAACTTCTTTATTGTTTGCCTTTAGCATTTCCTCTAATATATAAATGAGTCCATATCCTGTTGCCTCTGTACGAGTAAGTGAGCCTCCATAAAAAATGCCTTTTCCTGTAAGAACCCCCTCAAATGTAGTTGTAAGTCTTTTATACTGACCGAATAAATAGCCTATTTCTCTTGCTCCCACACCTATGTCGCCTGCCGGAACATCTTTATCTTTGCCTATATACTTGTATAGCTCACTCATAAAGCTTTGGCAAAATGCCATTACTTCTCTATCACTTTTTCCTTTTGGATCAAAGTTTGAACCACCTTTTCCACCACCCATAGGAAGTCCTGTCAGTGAATTTTTAAGCACTTGCTCAAAACCTAAAAACTTTAGAATTGATTGATTTACTGAGGGATGAAATCTAAGTCCTCCTTTATATGCACCAATGGCATTATTAAACTGTACTCTATAACCTTTATTTATTTGTAACTTTCCATTGTCATCAACCCAAGGAACTCTAAAAGATATAATTCTTTCAGGCTCAACAAGTCTTTCTAAAATACTATTTGAACGATATAATTCTTCATTGGCATCTATAACCAATTTAAGTGAATCTAAAACTTCTTTTACTGCTTGATGAAACTCTGTTTCATTTGGATTTTGTTCTATTACTCTTTTATAAACCTCTTCAACATATGTCATAATTAACCTCCATTTGTTTTAAAAACAAAACAATTTAGCACTTAAAAGTATAACTGTGTAGTTATTTAATGTCAAATATTTTATTTTACTCGCCTTATATTGTCAACCTTTGTAGATATAATTAGTTGACAATATGAAAAACTTATTTTAAAATACTTAGATGTAATAAATATTTTATCACTTGGAGGCTTTTATGAGTACTAAAAATATCTCAATTATTGCACTTATGTCTGCTATAATCTGCATACTCGCACCAATATCAATCCCTTTAGGTTTTACCGATATTCCGATATCACTAGGGCTTTTTGCAATTCTTATAACAGCTTATGTCCTTACACCGGCTCAAGCTGTTATAAGCGTATTAATTTACATTTTACTTGGTTCTTTCGGACTTCCTGTGTTTTCAAAATATACAGGTGGAATTGGGGTTTTATTTGGTCCAACAGGTGGATATATAATAGGATATTTAGCAACTGTTTCTATTTCTTCCTATATAATACATAAATTTCCCGGTAATATATTATATCAGGCAATATCACTGGTTATCGGTGTAATTTTATGTTATTTACTTGGTACAATATGGTTTTCAATGCAGAAAGTAATGCCGTTTTCAAAAGCTCTTATATTATGTGTATTTCCTTTTATCCCTGCTGATATTTTAAAGATTATAATTTCAATTTTTATAGGAAATGAAATCAATAAAAGATTAGTTAATATAAGAAAATAAGGTCATAAGAAAATCAAAGTAAGTAATTGGAATTCTAGTTGTTATTTGTTTCGATAATTTTCTGTTGGAGTTTTAACCATTATATTTGTAGTTATAATGAATTACCTATCGAGGCATTACAAAATAGTTATCCATATATAACTTGTCCCCCGTACGGGGGACAAGTTATATAATAGAAAATTTTTAAATTAGCACACATCACTTTCTATGTTTCTCTATAAAAAACAAAAATTAATTTTACAACAACTTTATACTATAAATCAAATTCTTCATCTATATCTTTTGATAATTTAAAGTTCTCCTCTAAATATTTGGTTGTCTTTCAACATATCCAAGTGCTTGGTCAAGTGCCTCTTTTTCCTCAGTACCCAAAAGTACTTCAGTCTGTCCCTTATCTACAATTTTACTATATATATAGCAACCCTCTCTTGAGTGAACGGAGTTTAATATAAAGCCTGAATTTGTATAATCAAGAAGTACAAGTACAAAACTTAAATTTCCTCCCATTCCTTTGAAAGCATTATACTTTACAATTCCAAACTTTTGATAAGAGGCTCTTTGAAGTTTATTTAATGCTCTTATTGCCTCCTTGTTAGCCTTATCCTCATCTTTTAAGTTGACTATTTCTTCCTCTAAATTTATTATAACATCTTCTAAATCTTCAGCTGCTTTTCCACGCATAAACTGATCATACGACCTGTAAAGTTTCCTATAATTTATAATCATTATAATAAATAAAGCTAGAAGTATAAGTTCTATTACCCCTACTCCTATTACAATATATGAAATATAGCTATTCATAATCCCCTCCAAACCACTACTTAATGGTCTTTATAAGTTCTATAATTCTTTCAAGCTCAGTATCTGAATAGTAATCAATCTCTATTCGTCCCTTATTCTTGTCTTTTCTATTTATATGAACCTTTGTTCCAAGTATCAATCTTATATTTTCTTCATAATCTCTCAAAAATAAATCGTAGTTTCTATCTTCAAACTTATTTTCATTTCTCTTACTAACAGGTTTTAAAAGTTTCTTTACATACTTTTCAAGTTCTCTAACACTCATCTGTTTAACTACAATTTCATCTGCAACTTCATCTTGAATATTAGCATCTGAAATTGATAACAGTACCTTACAATGACCTGTGGAGATTAGTCCTTCTATCATCATCTTTTGTACTTTTTCACTTAACTTAAGTAACCTAATTGAATTAGTAATAGTACTCCTATTTTTAGATACTTTTTTTGCAACTTCTTCTTGAGTTAAGCCATATTCAGTCATTAAAGCCTTATATCCAAGTGCCTCTTCAATAGGGTTTAAGTCTGAACGTTGTATATTTTCAATGATAGATATTTCCATTGCCTCTCTATCTGAAAATTCTTTTATAATAATCGGAACTTCCTTAAGTCCACATATTTGTGCCGCTCTCCAACGTCTTTCGCCTGCGATAATCTCATATCTATCTTTATCTATTTTCTTTACTATAATAGGTTGTATTATACCATATTGTTTTATAGATTCAGCAAGTTCATTTAATAAAGTTTCATCAAAATCTTTTCTTGGCTGATTTTGATTTGGTGATACCTTAGATATACTAACACTTAATGGCTTACTTGAAACTATATCTTTAGCCTCTTTGTTATCGCTTAGTTCAACTTCTTTGCTACTATCACTACTATTTTTAACTTCACTTTGTGTATTATCTTCAAATAATGCTCCTAGTCCCTTTCCTAAACCTTTTTTTGCCATTACCTAATCCTCTCTACTTATTACTTCGGCGGCCAAAAGTCTATAACTTTCAGCACCACTTGATTTTGAATCATACTCTGTTACAGGCATTCCATAACTTGGAGCCTCTGCAAGCCTCACATTTCTAGGTATTATTGTTTTATAAATTCTTTCATTTAATACTTCTTTTACACTTTCTACAACTTGCTGACTAAGTCTATTTCTAGCATCATACATTGTAAATACTACACCCTCAACTTGTAAATTTGTATTAAGTTTTTTTCTTACTAAGTTTACAGTTTTCATCATTTGACTTAACCCCTCCAGTGCATAGTATTCACATTGAATAGGTATTAAAACAGTATCAGATGCAGTAAGTGCATTTATAGTAAGTAAGCTTAATGACGGAGGACAATCAATTATTATAAAATCATAACTATCTTTTACTGAATTTAGAGCTTTAGTTAAACAACTTTCTCTATCTTCAACCTCCAATAGTTCTATTTCAGCCCCTGCCAAATTGACATTACTAGGTAATAATGACAAATCTTGAATTGAAGTTTTTAAAACAACTTCTTCAAATTTTAGCTCTCCTAGTATAAGTTCATACACTGTATTTTTTAGTTTCTGCTTTTCAATTCCTAATCCACTTGACATATTCCCCTGTGGATCAAAGTCTACTGCTAAAATCTTTTGACCTGCCTCTGCCAATGCAGCTGCAAGATTAATAGCTGTTGTAGTTTTACCTACTCCACCTTTTTGGTTAGCAACAGCAATAATTCTTCCCATAGTGCCTCCTCTTCTTTGTTATATCCAATTATCAAGAGTATAACACAAAAAAATACTTTTTGATATATTATATTTAAATAATGTTCCACATAGAACATTTAAATTTATTTTATATGTAATGAGAAGTATTGTAAAACTAATTTTAAAAACAGTATTATGTTTGTTGTTCTCTACTTAAAAACAACAAAGTTGTATTTATTCATTATTGTGTGGGATTTGTCCCCCGTAGGGGGACAAATCCCACACATAAATATTT
>CALALP010000080.1 GCA_937925515.1 uncultured Lachnoanaerobaculum sp.
ATATAATTACATGGTTAATGGGGATTTCCTCGCCGACGGCGAGGAAATCCCCATACATTAATTAGTAAGATATGTAATTTTCTGCTTAAAATACTATTTTATTATTTGGTCGCCGTCTTTAATAACAAAGTTTTCCTTAACTCCAATCTCTTCCATCCATTTTCTAACTTCGAGAGTAAGCCAAGTTCCACTTCCTACTCCACCACCATTGTCATTGTTATAAAGCCACTCAGGAGCATTCCACATTGCAACAGTAGGCTTAATCATTTCATATACATTTCTATCAACACCATATTGACCATGATGAGCCATTTGTACATAATCAGCCTTTAATTCCTCAGGAGAAACTTCATTAGTAAGCATTTCTCCTGCCTCTTTTCCCATATCTCCTAGGAATAAAATTCTCTTATTACCCATTTCCATTCTAAATGCTATTGAACCGTTATTAATTGCATTATGAGTAATTAGATATGGATTATTTAGTATCTTTACAGTAACATTATCCACTGTAACTATCTCATTCTTTTGAGTAATATGAAGTGTTGCTGAAGGGAGTTTTTCAAATGCTGCAATGGCAGCCGCTACTGTATCTGCTCTATATGGCTCATTTCTTTGATAAAAGTCCATGTCTGCGAAGTTATAATATATATTCTCTATTATAATTCCGTCAAGCCCCTCATTTATAATAGATGTTAAAGCCCCTACATGGTCTGAATGAGGGTGAGTAATAAACCAAGCTGAAACTTTAGAACCCTTAGATTTTAAAACTTCTTTTAGATGTGGTGCATCTTCCGGAAGTCCTCCGTCTACAACTATAACCTCTCCACCCTTAGTTGTGATAACATAACTCATCATTTGGCTTTGAGTGGTATTTTTAAGCATCATTATTTCTCCACCTGCAAATCTTCCTGCTCCCGGACCTCCACCTGAATCTCCTGTAAGCCCCTCAACTGCAAATGTAGGAACTGAAACTGTAATTATAAATAAAAATGTAAGAATTAAAACTAAAAACTTTTTCATAGAATCTCCTATCACTAATACTAATTTTGTTGCAGAACAATCTCTATTGGCTGATTTGCCGGTATAGATTGTTTAATAAAATAATTTGCCTCGGTTAAAATATCTGATTTTCTATACACCTGTATATTAAGAGCATAGTCTTTCCAAAGCCCACCGAAACTGTCATCACTTGAAACCTCTATACTAAATCTTTGCATATTTGTAGAATCATTAAATGCCTTTATATATGCCTTTGCATACGCAATAGCATCATCACTAGTTGCCTCATCTTTCAATGCCCAAATAAGAGTTATAGTCTTAGAACTATCATCTACAACATAGTCTAAATTATCTCCTAATGGATAATCATTTACATCTAAAATCTCCCTTGCTCCATCCATTGCTTGTTCCCAATCAATATCATCAGTAAAAGAAATCGCACCTGAAGGTGGTTCTTTATACTCAGAACTTACAGCCGAGTTGTCAGCTTTTTTCTTGTTATTACAACCTGAAAGAGCTAGTACAGCCATAAGTGAAAATAATACTACATTTTTAAATTTTCTCATGTCCTCTCCTATAATCATTTTTTCTTTTAATACAGACTAACGCCTGCAAGTTTATCTTAACTTAGCTATTATAATGTATTCCAGGATATTTTTGTAGCCCAAAATGCAAATCGTTATAAAAACTTTAGATTTCGTACGAAATAGTTACCATTATAATTATTAGTAAATATTAGGGATTGATTTTTTTTATTAGTAGTGCTATTATGTTCATAAATCACTTAAAAATACTTTTTTTGAACAAAGGAGAAGATATGAATATTAAGAGAATTGATTTAACCACAACATTAGTCCCATTTATTATAGTTATAGCATTATGCCTTTTCTTTATGGTTTTTCCAACAGAATCTTCTGATATACTACATAAAATAAGATTTTTCTTAGGCGACACTTTGGGAAGTTACTATCTTATAATAGGTCTTTTTATGCTTATAACCTCATTTTATATGGCATTTTCAAAATACGGAAACATTAGACTTGGAAATCTCGATAAACCTGAATTTTCAAACTTTCAATGGGGCAGCATGATGTTTACAGCAGGTCTTGCCGCTGATATATTGTTTTATTCATTATGTGAATGGATTTTGTATGCAAATGAATCACACATAGAAAATATGGGTGGAATACAGAAATTTGCCTCAACCTATCCTCTATTTCATTGGGGGCCTATCCCTTGGAGTTTTTATATAACACTTGCAGTTGCCTTTGGCTTTATGTTACATGTGAGAAAAAAGACTAAACAAAAATATTCTGAGAGCTTAAGACCTCTAATAGGAGATAAAGTTGACGGTGTTATAGGTAAAATCATAGATTTAACAGCTGTATTTGCACTAATTGCAGGTACTGCAACAACATTTTCACTTGCAACCCCTTTACTTGCCTATTCTATAAGTAAAGTAACTCATATACCACAAAGCAATGCACTTACAATAACTATTCTTTTAATTGTATGTATTATATATACCCTTTGTGCATACTTCGGTATAAAGGGAGTTTCAAGACTTGCAGCCTCTTGTACTTATCTATTTTTTGCATTACTTATATATGTATTCATAGGAGGAGGCGAGGGTAGATATATTATAGAAACAGGTTTGTCAGCAATCGGAACTATGACAAATAACTTTATTTCATTATCAACTTGGACAGACCCACTTAGAGATAATTCATTTCCACAAAACTGGACTATTTTTTATTGGGCTTATTGGATGGTTTGGTGCGTTGCAACCCCTTTCTTTATAGGAAGTATTAGCAGGGGAAGAACTATAAGACAGGTAGTTACAGGAGGTTATGTATTTGGACTGTCAGGAACATTTATGTCATTTATAATACTCGGAAACTATGGAATGGCACTCCAAATGAAAGGCAAACTTGATTTATTAAGCATATATACAGCTAGTGGAGATTTGTATAAGACTATTATTTCAACTGTTGAAACACTTCCACTTGCAAATATAGGTTTAGTCTTACTTGCACTTACTATGATTACATTCTATGCAACTACGTTTGATTCACTTACTTTAGTAGCTTGTGCATATTCTTATAAAACACTTGGAGTAGATGAAGAACCTGATAAAAAGATTAAATTATTTTGGTCAATAATACTTATATGCTTACCTATTGCCCTTATTTTTTCAGATAATTCTATGACTAACTTACAAACTGTTTCTATAATAGCAGCCTTTCCGGTAGGTTTTATTATGGTAATGATAGTTATGAGTTTCTTTAAAGATGCAAGAAGATATTTAAGTGAGGGGAAATAATTTTTTGTTGTATTGACTTTATTTACTAATAATTTACTATATAAAATATAGAAAGAAACTAGTCGTTGCCACCCTAAAGCTTTATACTAAAGCTGGGCATAGTGTTAGTTTCTTTCTATTATATTAATTAGCTAGTTAATTTGAAATAATTAAATATATCACTTAATATCTACTAAAAAATAAGTTGCCATGCAAGCTAGTTTTCAATAAAATTATAACTCTAAACTATTATCCTTTAATAAAAAATCAAAAATACTCATGGTTGTAATTCCATATTCATCTCTTTTTACATTGATAACATCTTTTACTAAAATAATTTTCTTAAAAGAATCGCCAATGCTTAGCAAAGAGGCTTTCTCCTGTTTTACCTTTTCTTCATTTTGCAAACTTAATGCAGATTGTATATAATACCTTTTACTGCCTAAGTTTGCAATAAAGTCCACTTCTAACCTGTAAGTTTCACGTTTTTTAAGTGCTGTTATTCTTTGTTTTACAACCATACCTACATCAACTTGAAACCCTCTTATTTTAAGTTCATTATAGATAACATTTTCCATTAAATGTGTTTCCTCTATTTGTCTAAAACCAAGCCTTGCATTTCTAAGACCTACATCTTCAAAATAATACTTAAGAGGTGTTCCAATATACTTTCTTCCCTTTACATCATATCTATTTACTTCACTTATTATAAAAGCATTTTTTAAATAATCAATATAATTTCTAATGGTATTCAAACTTATATCAGATTTAATAGAGCTTTTGAAAGTATCTAATATTTTAGTTGGATTTGTTAAAGAACCTATTGATGATGCCAATACATTAATTATATCATTTAATTCTTGCACTTTTTCAACCTTATTTCTTTCTGTAATATCTTTAATATAGGTTTCTTCAAATAATCTAGTTAAATAATTTATTTTTTGCTCCTCTGTTTGCATAAACTGTACTAACGGTAATCCTCCATAGGTTAAATAATCAGCCCAAGCCTGATACCTGTCTTTATCTTGGATACCTATAACGTCTTTAAATCTAAGAGGATATACATGTATTTCATCTCCTCTACCACGAAACTCTGTAAGAATATCATTTGACAAAAATTTTGAATTACTACCGGTTACATAAACATCTACATTTTTCACATGTAATAATGAATTTAAAACTTCTACAAAATCCTCTAGCATTTGTATCTCGTCTAATAATACATAATACATCTTGTTATCCTTTATGCAAGATTTAATATAATTTAACGCTATTTCAGGCTTTCTATATTCTTTATTTTCAAGTCTATCAAACTCAAGCATAATTATATGTTCATTATCTGTATGGTTATCAAGTATATATTGCTTAAATAGCTAAAATATTAAATAGGATTTGCCACTTCTTCTAATCCCTGTAATTACCTTAATCATTCCGTTATGTAATCTATTTTTTAATTTTTCTATATAATCATCTCGCTTAATTTCCATTTATCCTCCTAATAATGAAAACTATGCTGTTAGGCAAGCTAGTTTTCATTATTGTATAACAAGACAATATATAAAGCAATAGCCACACTGAAAAACAAGTTGCCATGCAAGCTAATTTTCAATATATTTTCACTTTACAAAAAAGCCAATAACCTTTCTATAAGTTATTGGCTCTTTATATTTAAACTATTTATATATTATTGCATTATTGTCTTACTAGGAATAAACTCAATTTTTAAAATCATTCCCATTCCATTTGCTAATCTCTGCAAAGTGCGTATAGATGCATTAGTATTTCCTCGTTCTAATTTACTTATATCTCCTTGTGCTATTCCTGTACGTTCTGAAAGCTCTTTTTGAGTAATTCCTAATTCTCTTCTTGCATCAATGAGAGCTTGAGTTAGTGCATGTTCAGGTTGTAGAGCCTCATACTCTCTATAAAATTCATCATCTTTAAGCTGTTCCTTTAAAAAATCATTGAATTTTCTACTCATTCTAGCCTCCTTTTTTACCTCACCCATTCACTTTCTCCCTGAATAACTGATACCCTGCTGCTACAAGTGGTATAAACACAAGCATTCCCATAACTCCAAATACTCCACTACCTATTATAACTGCTGCAAAAATCCATATCCCCGGAAGTCCTATAGAGTCCCCTACAACTCTCGGATAGATAAGTTGGTTTTCAATCTGTTGCAAAACATTTAGATATACTAAGAATAACAACGCCTTTAAAGGAGAATCTGTAAATATCATCACAAAGCCAACTGCCATGCCTATATATGCACCAAATATAGGTATTATAGCAGTTGCACCTACCACAATCCCTGTCATAAGTGCATAAGGAAATCTAAAAATAAACATTCCCAAGGTGCAAAGAGTTCCCAAAATAACAGCCTCAATACATTGACCAACTATAAAACTTCTAAAACAATTATTTACTACTCCTAAAACATGGTCTAATTTTGAGATAAACTCAGCCTTTAGAAACTTTCTTTTTACTTTCTCAATTTGTCTTGAAAGCTTTTCCTTTTCCATAAGAATATAAAATGCAAATACAAAGCCCATAAAAAAGTTTATAGTTGCACCGATAGCCGAATTCAATATACCTATTGTGTTGCCTGCACCTCCACCTGCCCATTTAATTATATTCTCTACATTTTTAATTATATTACTTTTATCAATGCTATAATCAGAAAGTATATTTTCTATAAATACTGATATTTGTTTTCCCTCAAATGTTTGTAGCCACTTTGTAAACTCATCAAAAAATACAGGAATTTTGTTTATTAATGTAGTTATGGCATATTTCATTTGAGGAATAATCATTAAAAGTATCATTACAAGTATAAAGACACAAGTTACAACAGACATAACAAGTGATAATATTCTTTTATACTTACTTAAAAATGTAATTTTATTTAAAAACTTCTCCTCATAAAATGAAAGTAAAATATTGAGTATATAGGCTATTACACAACCTATAATAAGTGGTGTACTTACTGATAGAATCTTAAAAAAATTTGATATAACTGTATTCCAGTATTTAATAACAAGTATAAATATAAAGACCACCAAAATATAAGGTAAGACTCTCATTATTTTACATCTAAAGCTCATTCAAATTCCTCCGAGATAATTCTCCATGCTCCATTATAGCTGTTATTATCTCTTATATAACTTATTGCCTCAAATGACAAATGCTTTATTTCTTCTTCATTTTCATAAACTTTTAGCACTTCTTTTGCAAAGTCTTCTGCCTCATCAGTAATCTTCATAACCCTTTTTGCAGACGGTATGCCCTCTGCACCTACGGAAGTTGTTACCACTGCTGCACCATTATGAAGTGCCTCTATAACCTTACCCTTAATTCCTGCACCGTATCTAAGCGGCACTACAACCACTCTAGTATTTGCATATAAATCTTCAAGTTCCTCATCACTTACAAAACCTTTAAATATAATGCCCTCATTTGGATTATGAAGTGCTTTTATATCTTCAGTAGCATTTGAACCTACTATATAAAAATTAATGTCTTTTTTAGCTCTAATACTTGGGAATATCTCCTTAATAAACCACTTTAAAGCGTCAGCATTAGGTGGGTGAGAAAAGCCACCTACAAATAAAAGCCCCTCTTTCTTTTCAAAGTCAAGTTTTGATTTATCTATAAAGTCCTCATACACATAGGCAGTTATTGCCTTTACTCTAATGTCAGGGTCAATATTTTTAATGCAGTCAACCTCTGTTTGGGACGGATAGTAGCTCATATCTGCTTTATACATAAGATTTAACTCAATAGTTTTCCAGTAATCACTTTCATCTTTCTTAGACTCATCTTTTGTAAGTTCATACTCTCTCATAAGTCTTAGAAAATGTAAATCATGCCCATAGTAAACCACCTTTAAATTTGTATGATCTCTTATAAAATCAATATACTTTGTCGCAATATGAGGTCTGTTCATATATACTAAATGAATGTCTTTTGCATGCTTTTCAATCCAACTCCATATATCTGCCTGCATTCCATAAAGTATTTCAACTCCCATTTGCTCAAGTGTAGAAGTATAAGGCTCTTGTTTTGCAAAATTATCTCCTAGAAACTTGATTATATACCCCCTACTTATAAGCATTTTTATATATTGAAATGTAGTCTTTGAGCCTGCGTCTTTATCATAAGTAGGTACATAATGGTCTATAAATAAAATAATTTTTTTATCCTTACTTCTTTCTCTAGCTCTAAATGGGTCAGGATCTCCATTATTTTCAAATTGGAGTGCAAACTCTTTTGACCATTTTTCTCTAAGTTTTAATGAGTTTTCAACTTGATATTTCTTAAGCCCACTACCATTGACATCTGTTCCATTAGAAATTCCCTCAAAATGTACTACTATTGACTTAGGCTGTAAGCAAACCTTGTAACCTGCCTTTCTAACCTCAAATGCAAGGTCTGAGTCTTCACAATATGCAGGTGCAAATCTTTCATCAAAGCCACCTATATTTTTCCAAAGCTCTTTGGATATAAGAATTGCCGCTCCTGATATATAATCTACTTCCTTTACATAGTTATATTCACATTTACTTGGATCATCAAGTCTGCCATAGTTCCAACCTGAGCCGTCGCTCCAAATGATACCACCTGCCTCTTGGAGTCTGCCGTCAGGATAGATAAGTTTAGAACCTACCATTCCTATACTCCTATCTTTTTCTATAAGTTCTACTAGAGAAGATAGCCAATTAGGAGTAACCTTAGTATCATTATTTAAAAACATAATATACTCGCCTCTAGCTTTTTTTGCTGCTTGATTGCAGTTTTTAAGAAAGCCTTGATTTGTTTCATTTCTACTTATAACAAGGTTTTGTGCAAATTTATCAAGTTCTTTTGTTGCATCTGTTGACACATCATCAGCTATAATTACCTCATAAGTTACATCTTTTGTATTTTCAAGTATGGAAACTAAGCAAAGATAGGTGTAATTAATCTGATTGTATACAGGAATAACTATACTTACTTTTGGATTTTCAAATTTTGGAAATGTAAGCTTTCCATATTTCTTGTAGTCCTCTCCTATCTTAAAATCGCCCTCAATAAGATTCTTACCCTCTTTAGTGGTTTTAAGCCTTATATATTCTGACGGTTTTGTAACTGCAAGCTTTAAGTAATTTAGTTTTTTTCTTCCAATGCTGCCTTGTGGGTACATCTTATCAAGCTTACTAACAAGCTTTCTCTTTATTTTATAAATAATTGCCTCATGCCTTTTAAAGACATTAAGTGCCTGAACAAGATTTTCATTTTCATTTCTAAGATTAGCAATTATATTTTCAAGATTTACCACATGATTATCAGTAAGCCTTTTAACCTCTGTAATCTTTTTAATTGTCTTATCTCTTTCTTTAATAACCTTTAAAACTCCCTGCTCTCTTTCTTTGGCAATCTCTGCCTCTTTTCTAAAATGTTTTACAACTTCCTCAGTTCTTGGAGTAATAAAGTAATTATCTAAGTAGATTTTTTGACTTTCTCCATGCACAAAGTCCTGAAACTCTTTTTCTAATGTCTTAAACCTTTCTATGTCCTCATCAGTAATGCCAAATCTTTTATATAGGATAATGTAGGAGTTTTCATTGCTTAAGCCTAGCTTATCTGAAAAACTCTCAAAAAATGCTTTTAAAGCACGATAATATAAATATTTCTTTTCTAGTGGTGTTTTCCAAACCCACTCATAATCAATTCCTATAAGTTTATAGTCATTTGTATTAAAATCTTCTATAATGAAATTGTCAAAAATAGCGTCATGGTTTAAACTGCCTGTTTCCTTACATATCTTTTCAAATGCCTTTTCAATTTCTGCAACAGGCAAGTTTTCATCAACTATTTTTTCTCCCAAATAAGAGGTAAGGCTCTTTCCTTTGACATAAGGAAAATAAGCATTAAAACCGTCCTCGCTAAACTCTGTTTTTAAATAACTTACTTCGTTATTTTCGGCCAGTAATTTATCAAAGTTTTCTTTTAATGACTGTATATGGGTTTTGCTTTCTTTGGATAATGCTCCCTTGCATACTCTTTTATTACCCTTTTCATCTTGCTCAATTACAGTTTTAATTCTAAGTTCCTTACGTCTAGTTCTATTATATTTTACATAAATAGCATTTTCTTTTTTTCCTGTAATTACAATATAGGAATTAGCTAAGTTTATAAAATCATTTGTTTCGGCACTACTTGCAAATTTTTCTGCAATATCTGTATTTAAAAATTCAGGATAATTATATGCAGGCAAATATCTCGATATATCACTTTTACTTGGAAGATAATCATCTGAATAGATTGAAAAAGGAAGTTTATAATCATATATCGGATAATAAAAATTCCAATCCTTAAAGCCTGCTTTACTTAATTTTATATTGATTTCATTTCTGCTAAGACTTTCTTCTAATTCCTTTGCACCTGCAAGAGTTTGTATTCCAAATCTATTATCACAACAAAGTATTAGCTTACCATTTTCATTTAACTTATCTTTGATTAAAGATAGATTTTCTAATTTTGAAATGCTTACTCCCTCATTTTTTCTATTTGCCAAAAAAACTATATAGTCAAATTTTTGATTTATATTTTCAAGTCCGTTATTTAAAAATGAAAGCTTATAATCAGCATATCTTTTTTTTATAAAATCAATGCTTTTAACATTTTCCTCATACAAACTTACATTAAGTTTTTTCTCTAAAAGAGGAGCTATAACTGCCCCATACTCATCATTTATTACAAGTACATCTCCCCCCTTAAAATCAATCCATTCTATTGCTCCCTCTCTTTGATTTGAAAAAACATATAAATTTTCAAGTTTAGGATTTTCCTTAAGCAAAAGAGCCTCATCATCTTTATATTTATCTAGTAATTTAATATAGTTATCCACATTATCCCTCTTTTTAAATTTGATATAATTCAGCCTTTACTTCTGACTCCATATCATAAATTCCTACTGTATTCTTATTTGAAATCACTGTAATATTTGCTACATCATAAAGTCTATGATAAACTACATGCTTACCATTTTCAAAGCCCGTACAGCTCATAGATAAAAGATATTCTCCACCTTGAAGAGTCATCTTTTGGGTAAAGTTCACTTCATAAGTATCGCCCGATTTTACAGGTTTTATATCACAGCCCTCATACAAGGTATTTGTGCCTGTAAGGTCTGCACCTTTTTTATCTTTAATTGTATAAGTAAATATTGGTGTTTCTATACTTGCATTAAATCTTATTCTTTCTCGAATAGTAAACATTTCCCCCTTTAATAAAAGATTAGTTACTTCTCCTTTTTCATCTAAAAGCCCTAAATCATAGATTTCAGCCCTACCGTCGCCATATTCTGTAAGATTGGGATTAAGTGTAAGTTTATCTTTCATTAAATTTTTACTGTCTAATTTAAATTCATCTACTTTTGTATTGTCAAAGCCGTCAGTATAAGATTTATTAAATGTTTCCTCAGTAAGTACCTTTTCTACATCATCAAGTCTATTTGCAAGAATTTTCTTATATAAGTCCACCATTGCTCCTGCCGCACCCTCTGCCACAAACTTACCTCGGTTAAGTAAAACTACTTTATCACAATACTTTATAACACTTCCCATATCATGCGTTACCATAAGTATTGTAGTTCCATTTTTTCTGATTTCGTCCATACGCTTATAGCATTTTGCCTGAAAAAATACATCTCCTACACTAAGTGCCTCATCAACTATAAGTATGTCAGGCTCTACATTGATAGCAAGTGCAAATGCAAGTCTTACAAACATTCCTGAAGAATAGGTCTTTACAGGCTGATGAACAAAATCTCCAATATCTGCAAATTCTAAAATTTCAGGAAGTTTCTTATCCATTTCCTCTTTTGAAAAGCCCATCATAGTTCCATTCATATAGATATTTTCAATGCCTGTATAGTCCATGTTAAAGCCTGCACCAAGCTCTAAAAGTGCTGAAATATTGCCATTTACCTTTGCACTTCCGGTAGTAGGATTTAAAACCCCTGTTATAATTTTAAGTATTGTTGATTTTCCTGAACCATTTGTCCCTATTATTCCAACAGTAGAACCTTTTTCAACCTCAAAACTTATCTCATCAAGTGCAAAAAATTTCTTATGATACTCCTTATGCCTTATACTAAGTGCCTCTTTTAATCTATCAATCGGTTTGTCATATAATCTATATACCTTGGTTATATTTTCAACTGATATTGCAAGATTTTCTTTCATAAGTAAAGCCCCCTTATAATACATCTGAAAAATGTGGTCTTAGCTTATTAAATACCTTAAGCCCCAGTATTAAAATGATAAGTGTAACCACCCAAAAATAAACTGTCTGTATTGGTCTTTCAATAAATAAATTTACCTGCAACATACTATCCCTGTAACCATAAACTATATAATGCATTGGGTTTATCTTAAGTAATTTTTCAGCCCAAGACGGAAAATTGCCAAATGTTTCAGGCGACCACATTATAGGAGTAAGCCACATTCCAAACTGTAAGCATATACCTACAATTTGTGCCATATCTTTAAAAAATACATTTATTGCACATGCTATATAGGTAAGTCCTAGTGTAAATACTGACATTGCAAAAGTATAATAGATAATCTGTATCCAACTTATTCTTGGAAATTTTCCAAAGCAAAAGAACATTAAAAACATAATAATTATAAATATACCATGTGTCAAAAGACATGATACAAGTTTTATAAATGGAAGTATTTCTACATTAAACACAACTTTTTTAACAAGGTAATTATATTCAGAAAGTACCCCAACTCCGGAGTTAAGTGCCTCTGCAAAAAAGAACCAAGGCACTATCCCCGGAACAAGCCATAATACATAAGGTACTGGAACAGGTGGTGTACTTTTAAAACCTATTTGAAATATCGCAAAATATATAACTACCGTTACAATAGGTTGTACAAACATCCAAGCAATACCAAAATATGAACCTACAAATCTCTTTTTAAAATCTGCCTTTGCAAGGTCTAAAATAAGTTTTCTTTTACTTACCAAATCTTTAAAAAGAGTATAGAGATTTCTCATAATCTATCTCCAATCATTTACTTTTTAAAACTTAAAAGTATCTTTTAAGTTTCCCCATTTCTTATCTTTTTCAGAAATAATCAAATCGCCGACTTTTGGCCATTTTATAGCTATTTCTGAATCATTCCAAGCTATGCCGCCCTCATCAGTCGGATTATAAAAATCAGTGCATTTATATGCAAATTCTGCTGTTTTTGATAAAACTAAAAAGCCATGAGCAAATCCCTCGCTTATATAAAACTGCTTTTTATTCTCATCAGATAGTATAACTCCAAACCATTTTCCAAAAGTAGCTGAGTCTTTTCTTAAATCAACTGCTACATCAAAAACTTCTCCTTTAAGTACACGAACAAGCTTTCCTTGAGGGTGTTCTTTTTGAAAATGAAGTCCTCTTAATACTCCTTTTACGGACATACTTTGATTGTCCTGTACAAATGTCATATTAAGTCCTGCCTCTTCAAAATCATTTCTATTATAGGTTTCTACAAAATACCCTCTTTCATCTTTAAAAACTTTAGGCTCAATTATATATAGACCTTTTATAGTTAAACTGTCTACAATACACTCACTAACCTTTATCTTTCCCATGATTTCTCCTATCTTTACAAACTTATTGGGCTATTGCATTAAAATATTTAAACTTATATATTGTCATTAACTTGGAGTTTTCCTCGCCGACGGCGAGGAAAACTCCAGATATAA
>CALALP010000081.1 GCA_937925515.1 uncultured Lachnoanaerobaculum sp.
TCGCCGTCGGCGAGGAAATCCCCACTATCCCCATAAAAACTTCCTACTAAATAAGCCGTTGCATATCTTCCCAAACACTATCTAGGCTTTCAATAATCTTTTTATATACTTTATATTTCTTGTCATAAATTTTCTTTTTGCTTACATTTGGTAGAAACTTACCTGATATATGTACCATATTTTCAACTGCATTTTTTATATCAGTATAATCTCCAAGTGCCTTTGCACAAACTATTGCACAACCTAATGAGCCTATTTCATTGGCAGCTAAAGTTTCAACTTTAATTCCACAAACATCTGCAAACATTTGTGCAAAAACTTTAGCTCTTGCCGCTCCACCCGATAATCTAATAACCTCTTGTTTTAATACATTTTCATCAATAAAATCATACTTAGAGGCTAGCAACTTTTCTAAATGGTATCTATGGCAAAAACATATTCCCTCAAAAAATGCCCTTACAATATGCTTTCTAGTATGAAAAAGTGTCATTCCTATAAGACTTCCCTTAGCATTTGGGTGAACATTACTTGCCATTACAAAAGGTAAAAATATCGGCACAAACTCTTTTACATCTATTTCTTCTACCCATTTATCCACTTCCTCATAAATACTTTTTCCCCTAGCCTTTAATTCTACTTGTAGTTCAGGTAGAAAATTTCTAATAAACCATTCTAAATTGCCGGCAGAAGTTGGAGATGACTCCTCTATAAGATAATAATTACTAAGTGCAAAAAGAGAGTTCATCTTAACCCTTTTATCAAGTGCAGGCTCTTTTCTTAAATATTCATTTATAGACCAAGTCCCTGCAATCATGCAAATTTTACTTTCATCTATTACCCCTGAGCCTATTGCACAAGCATCTATATCAAACATTCCTCCAATTACAGGTGTTCCCTCTAAAAGTCCTGTTTTAGCTGAAGTTTCTTTATTTATAGTACCAACAATGCTATCTGAATTACATATCGGAGGAAGTGCATTTTCAATTTCCTCAATTCCAAATAGTTCTAAAAGTTTTTTATCATAATTTTTAGTCTTAAGATTAAGTAAATTAGTTCCGGAATAGTCTGTCAGTTCTGCATTTGCAATGCCTGTAAGTCTAAAACGGATATAATCTTTACATTCAAATATCCATTTAATATTGGCATAATTTTCAGGTTCATTTTGCTTAAGCCATGATAAAATAGCTACCGGTTGACAAGCCATGATATGTTGATAAGAATATTCATAAGCAGCAGCCTCAACTCCACTTTCCTGCCATTTTTTTACAATTTCTAATGCTCTTTGGTCAGTGGATAAAATCCCATAACGAAGTGGTTTATCTTCTTTACTCCATAAATATAGCCCCTTGCCATGACCACTTAGCCCAATACAGGCAACGTCTTTTGGGGAAATGTTGGTTTTTTCTAAAACCTTATAAATAACTCCACAATTTGCCTCCCACATTTTCTCCATATCTCTTTCAGCATAACCGGAAGAAAATGTAATTAACTCTGTATCAATACTGTAACTGCCTACTTCATTTCCAAAACTGTCAAATATAGCGGCCTTAGTAGTAGTTCCTCCATTGTCTAAACCTATGTAATATCTCATCGCTACTCCTCTCTTTAAAAATTCCTATACTCTAATAGCCCATAAGTTTCCTCAACTTCAAAATCACTTTGTTCTAATCCCATATCTTCTATAAGTATTGCCAAGCCTGCTATCCACATATCATCATCTTTTTTATAGGCTTTCCACAAAGTTTTTTCTATGATTGGTATTAAATCTTTATTCTTGTAGGTCATAAGAAATGGAATAGTATGTTTAAATACCGGCCAATTTGCATCTTGTAAAAAAGTTAGTAAATATGATATATATTCAACTCTTTTTTTATAATTCATTTTTCCAATAACCTTTAAAATGTTGACCCAACAATGTTTGCTCTTATATCTAAACAAATTAAAATAAGTTGCTCTATTGTTCTTTTCATTCTCAAGCAGTAATGCTAATCGCTTTAAATTTGCATCAGATATATTTCTATTTTCATAAATATTATATCTTTCATTTTCAATTAATTTATCAAGTAATTCTGACATATCTCCTCCTGTTTTTATTAATGTTTTGCTTTGCCTAGCTAAATCAAGTAATACTTATTTACAATATACATCTATTATATTATATTAAAACCATAACTTAAATATAGATTCTATATATTTTTTCACTATATCAAATTTATTTGAAGAAAGGACTACTATGAAAACAGCTTATGAAATTCTAAATAATCCATTTATCAACAAAGGAACAGCTTTTAGTGAAGATGAGAGGAAAAAATATGGTCTAGTAGGTATACTTCCCTCCTTTATTCAAAGTATTGATGAGCAGGCGACTACACTTTATTCTCAGTTTCAAAAGAAATCTTCAAATATTGAGAAAAGACATTTTCTAATGGAAATATTTAATACAAATCACACATTATTTTACTATCTTTTCAGTAAACATGTGGTTGAATTTATGCCGATAGTTTATGATCCTGTTATCGCAGAGAGTATCGAAAATTACAGTGAATTATATGTAAACCCACAAAACGCTGTCTATCTTTCAATAGACCACCCTGAAAATATTAGAGAAAGTCTTATAAATGGAGCTAATGGTAGACAGATAAAACTTATAGTATGTACTGATGCAGAAGGTATACTTGGAATAGGCGATTGGGGAACTAATGGCGTTGATATATCAGTTGGAAAGCTTATGGTTTATACAGCGGCAGCCGGCATTAACCCAAATAATATACTCCCTGTAGTGCTTGATGTCGGTACTAACAGAGAAACTTTATTAAATAACCCTAATTACCTAGGAAACAGACATAATAGAATCCGTGGTAAGGAATATATGGATTTTATAGATGAATTTGTCAAAAATGCAGAGGCTCTTTTTCCTAATCTTTACCTACATTTTGAAGATTTTGGGAGAATGAATGCTGCCAACATTTTAAATAAGTATAATAAAAAACTTCCTGTATTTAATGATGACATTCAAGGTACAGGAATTATTACACTTGCAGGTATACTTGGAGGACTTAAGATAAGTGGAGAAAAACTTTCAGACCAAATTTATCTTTGTTTTGGTGCAGGCAGTGCAGGGGCAGGTATTGCTTATAGAGTATATACTGAAATGCTTGCATCAGGTCTTAGCGAAGATGAGGCAAAGAAACATTTCTATCTTGTAGATAAACAGGGATTACTTTTTGAAGATACTCCTGACCTTACCCCTGAGCAGGCAATTTTTGCAAGAAAAAGAAGTGAATTTACAAATCCTGAAAAACTTACAACTCTTGAAAATGTAGTCAAAGAAATACACCCTACAATTATGGTAGGTACTTCTACAACTCCTAATACATTTACAAAAGAAATAGTACAGGAAATGGCAGCACATACTAAAAGACCTATAATATTCCCTCTTTCAAATCCTACAAAACTTGCAGAGGCAAAAGCAGCTGACCTTATAGAGTGGACTGACGGTAGAGCTTTAGTTGCCACAGGTATACCAACAGAAAATGTATCATACAAGGGGGTAAGTTATGCAATAGGTCAAGCAAATAACGCTCTTATTTACCCCGGACTTGGTTTAGGTATAATAGCAACTAAGTCTAAACTACTTACTGATTCTATAATTTCTGCCGCTGCACATGCACTTAATGGAATGGTTGATACCTCTGTTTTGGGAGCTGCTGTACTCCCTCCTGTATCATCTCTTACTAAGTTTTCAGAAGATATCGCAATAGCAGTTGGCGAGGAGGTAGTAAAAAGTGGCTTAAACAAAGAACCGATATCTGATGTAAGAGCTGAAATTATAAAAAATAAGTGGATACCTGAATATAAGGAATTAGAGGAATAGATATTGTAAAAATGGGGGTGTTGCAAAATATTTTACAATACCCCCAAATAATCATTCTTGTATTATCTTCTGATATGCAAGCCTCTCGCTGCCGTCCTCTACCTTTATAATTCCA